>NZ_JAAQWU010000010.1:0-199053 GCF_012985695.1 Pseudomonas sp. WS 5027
TTCTCGCGGAGTAACTTGTGATGCTGATAATCTTGTTGACTATCAGTCTGACTCCACAAGCACCCACACGAATTGCTTGATTCAGTTGTTAAAGAGCGGTTGGTTAAGATCTTTCGTCTCAACCGAGACGCGCATTCTACAGCAGCCTCATTTGCTGTCAAGTGGTTATTTTTAGAAGTTTTCGAGGATTTTCTCAACAACTTCAACCACTTGCGCTTTCGATCTCTCGTTAGCGGGAGGCGAATTCTACAGCGTTACACGCTGCTGTCAACACCTCTTTTTCAACTTCCTTTTGGCTTCGATAAACTGAAGCAACCTGCTGCCGAAAAATTCGTAACTCATTGTTTACCAAGGAGTTTTCCGTTTCGACTGCGCCGGAAGTGGGGCGAATTATAGACTTCTAGGATCTGCGGTCAAGGGTTTATTACGCTTTTGTTGCAGAAGGTGCTTTTTTAGCAATAAGGCGAGGGATTCGACGCATCACGGGCGGGATTCGCAGGACCAGAAGCAGCCCCCCTATAGAAGCATAAATCGCCCACTCCTTTAGATCGGCCCGAACAATCCACAGCATATGCAGCAAACCAAGCCCCAGCACCACATAAACCAGGCGATGCAGCTTCTTCCAGCGAGCGCCTAACCGACGCTGGCTATAGCGATTGGATGTCACCGCCAATGCCAGCAAGCAAAGGAAACCCAACGCTCCCACAATAATGTAGGGTCGTTTGCGCAGCTCAACCCCCAACTGCGACCAATCCAGCCCCAGGATAAATACGCAGTAAGCCGCGAGATGCAGCACCACGTAAGCAAAGCACCATAACCCCAACTGCCGGCGCACCGCGATCCACCCTGCCCAACCGCTCAGCTTTTGCAAAGGTGTCATTCCCAGCGTGATCAGCAACAGGATCAGTGTTCCCAACCCCAAGCGATCAACCAGCACTTTGCCGGGGTCAGGCCCCAAGGCGAAACTCCAGGCCTCATACAACCAGTACAACGGCCACACCGCAGCCGCTATAAAGACGCCAATGCGCCAGATGGGGTAGCGCATCAGTAGTTCTTCCGCAGATCAAGGCCCGTATAGAGAGAGGCAACCTCATCCGAGTAGCCGTTGAACATTTGCGTATCCCGGACATTCGGACTGAATAGACCACTGGGCAGACGTCGTTCCCGCGCCTGAGTCCAACGCGGATGATCGACCGTGGGATTCACATTTGCATAAAACCCATACTCCTCCGCCGCAATGCTCTGCCATGTGGTCTTCGGCTGCTCACTCACCAGACTGATCCGCACGATGGACTTCACACTCTTGAAACCATACTTCCACGGCACCACTAAACGCAGCGGCGCGCCATTCTGGTTGGGCAGCTCCCGCCCATACATACCCACCGCCAGGATCGCCAAAGGATTCATCGCTTCATCCAGGCGCAGCCCCTCTATATAAGGCCAGTCGATCAAGCCAAAGCTCGAACGCTGACCCGGCATGCTCTTGGGATCATGGAGGGTTTCAAAGCGTATGTACTTGGCCTTGGATGTCGGCTCAACCTGTTTAAGCAAGGCCGATATAGGAAAGCCCATCCACGGAATGACCATCGACCATGCCTCGACACAGCGTAGACGATAGATCCGTTCTTCCAACTGATACGGTTTCATGAAGTCTTCCAAGGCATAGCGCCCTGGTTTTGCGACCTCACCATCAATCACGACGCTCCATGGTTCAGTCTTGAGGGAACCAGCATTCGCCGCCGGGTCACCCTTGCCGGTACCGAACTCATAGAAGTTGTTGTAGTGGGTCGCATCTTTGGACGGCGTGATGGCTTCGTCTTTTACGGTCACCGCCTGCCATTGTGTGCCGGGGAGCTTCTCGGCGAACCAACTGGGCGCCTTGCCTGGCTCGACATCGGCATAACGCGCAGCGTCAGCAGCGCTCGCCCACCGCGGCAGGCTACTGGCAGCAATACCGGCAAGCGCACCACCGAGCAAACTGCGGCGAGAGAAATAGAAGGATTCTGGGGTGACATCCGATTCATGGCAGTCGGACGCTTTGGGTAACTTGATTAACATGGCAACTCCGCAGCATTGGAGAACTGATGCACCAATAGACTGCGGAGTATGGGAGAAATTACATTAAGGCAATGTTTTGTCCCGGCGCAGATGCAACAGGTACTGAACCGGACCCGAAGCCGCATACACCAGGAACGCCAGCAGCAGGATCCTGGGCGGATCACTGAAGACAACCGCGAAAACCAGGACCACCACAAGAATCGCCACGAAAGGCACCCGCCCCTTCAAGTCGAATTCCTTGAAGCTGTTGTACTTGATGTTGCTGACCATCAGCATACCGGCCGCCGCAACCATCAAGGCCACCAGGAACGACATCTTCGACCCCTGGATACCGTAGTCACTGAACGCCCAGACAATACCCGCCACCACACCCGCTGCCGCAGGACTGGCGAGGCCAATGAAATAACGCTTATCGGCAGTACCCACCTGAGTATTGAAACGCGCCAGTCGCAGCGCTGCTCCCGCTACATAGATGAAGGCAACCATCCAGCCGACCTTGCCCATATCCCCCAGCGCCCAGGCAAATGCCAACAACGCAGGTGCGACACCAAAGGCAACCATATCCGACAGCGAGTCGTACTCGGCACCGAAGGCGCTTTGGGTATTGGTCATCCGCGCCACACGACCATCAAGACCGTCGAGCACCATGGCCACGAATATCGCAATGGCGGCAAAACCGAAGTATTTGCTGGCACTCGCTGCATCACCTGCCGCCAATGCGCTCTGGGCACTCATGGAATTGATGATGGAATAGAAGCCGGCAAACAGGTTCGCCGTAGTGAACAGGTTGGGCAGAAGATAGATGCCACGATGCCGGACCTTGCGGCCTTCCGCGTCATGCCCTTCTTCGACATGTTCATCGATCGGTAGCAGGCTTTCGGCGTCAGAGGCCTGGTTTGGCTCTTCGGGACGTTCGCTCATGGACTTTACCTTGCAACGGTGTGAAAAAATTCGACAGACACTTGCGGCGAGTGTTCGCCCGCAAACGATGCAGCTTTATACCAGAACCGGCCCTCAAACGAAAAAACGCGGCCTAGGCCGCGTTTTCCGTAGACACGTGCGACTTAGTTCTTGGCTTTGTCGACGATCTTGTTGGCACCGATCCACGGCATCATGGAGCGCAGTTGCTCGCCGATGACTTCGATACCGTGAGCGGCGTTGTTACGACGCTTGGCGGTCATCGAAGGGTAGCCGGTTGCGCCCTCGCTGATGAACATTTTGGCGTATTCGCCGTCCTGAATACGTTTCAGGGCGTTGCGCATGGCCTGACGGGATTCGGCGTTGATCACTTCCGGGCCAGTCACGTACTCGCCGTATTCGGCGTTGTTGGAGATCGAGTAGTTCATGTTGGCGATACCGCCTTCGTACATGAGGTCAACGATCAGCTTCAGTTCGTGCAGGCACTCGAAGTAGGCCATTTCCGGCGCGTAGCCAGCTTCAACCAGGGTTTCGAAACCAGCTTTGACCAGCTCGACGGTACCACCGCACAGAACGGCTTGCTCGCCGAACAGGTCGGTTTCGGTCTCGTCCTTGAAGGTAGTTTCGATGATACCGGTACGACCGCCACCCACGCCTGCGGCGTAGGACAGTGCAACGTTCTTGGCGTTGCCCGAAGCGTCTTGGTAGATCGCGATCAGGTCAGGGATACCGCCGCCCTTGACGAACTCGGAACGCACGGTGTGGCCCGGTGCTTTCGGCGCGATCATGATCACGTCGAGGTCAGCGCGCGGCACGACCTGGTTGTAGTGGATCGCGAAGCCGTGGGAGAAGGCCAGAGTGGCGCCTTTCTTGATGTTCGGCTCGATTTCGTTCTTGTACAGCGAGGACTGGAACTCGTCCGGAGTCAGGATCATGACCAGGTCAGCAGCCGCAACAGCGGAAGCAACGTCAGTCACTTTCAAGCCATGGGCTTCTGCCTTGGCAACAGTGGCCGAACCTTTACGCAGGCCGACAGTGACGTCTACGCCGGAGTCTTTCAGGTTGCACGCCTGGGCGTGGCCCTGGGAACCGTAGCCGATGATGGCGACTTTTTTGCCCTGGATGATCGACAGGTCGCAATCTTTATCGTAATAAACTTTCATGAGGTTCCTCTATATATCCAGGCCGTAAGGCCATTCACTAATTGGGTTAGATGCTGAGTACTTTGTCGCCACGGGCAATCCCGGTGACACCACTGCGTACGGTTTCCAGAATCGAGGCCGTCCCGATCGACTGGATGAAGCTGTCCAGCTTGTCGCTTGTACCGGTCAGTTGCACGGTATAAACGCTGGCGCTCACATCGACGATCTGCCCACGATAAATATCGGTAGTACGCTTGATCTCGGCACGTTGGGCACCCGTGGCCTTGACCTTAACCAGCATCAGCTCGCGCTCGATGTGGGCACTTTCCGACAGATCGACCAGCTTGACCACTTCGATCAGCTTGTTGAGGTTCTTGGTGATCTGCTCGATCACTTCATCATGGCCAACGGTGGTCAACGTCAGGCGCGACAAGGTCGGGTCTTCGGTCGGAGCGACAGTCAGGCTTTCGATGTTGTAGTTGCGCTGCGAAAACAGGCCAACCACACGAGACAGAGCGCCCGGTTCGTTCTCCAGAAGCAGGGAGATAATGTGCCGCATGATTAGGTTCGCTCCGTCTTGTTCAGCCACATATCGCGCATTGAACCGTCTTTGATCTGCATCGGGTAGACGTGCTCGCTGGTGTCGACCTGAATGTCGATGAACACCAGACGATCCTTCATGGCGAACGCCTCTTCCATTTTCGGCTTGAGGTCCTTCAAGTCGGTGATGCGCATGCCGACATGGCCATAGGCTTCAACCAATTTGACGAAGTCAGGCAACGACTCCATGTAGGAATGGGAGTGACGACTGTTGTAGCTCATGTCCTGCCATTGGCGAACCATGCCCAACACACCGTTGTTCAGGCAGACGATCTTCACCGGCAAACCATATTGCAGGCAGGTCGACAGCTCCTGGATGTTCATCTGGATACTGCCTTCACCGGTGACGCATGCAACGTCAACGTCCGGGAAGCTCAGTTTCACACCCATGGCAGCTGGAAAACCAAAGCCCATCGTGCCCAGGCCACCGGAGTTGATCCAACGGTTAGGCTTGTCGAACTTGTAGTACTGCGCGGCAAACATCTGGTGCTGGCCCACGTCGGAGGTCACAAAGGCGTCGCCCTTGGTCACTTCGCACAGGGTTTCGATCACTGTCTGTGGCTTGATGATGCTGCCGTCACCCTTGTCGTAAGGGAACAGGCCGCGGTCGCCACGCCATTCGTCGATCTGCTTCCACCAACTGGCAACGAATTCCTTGTTCGGCGTCTCGCCAATGTCCTTGAGCGCGGCGACCATTTCGGTCAACACGCTTTCCACAGGACCTACGATCGGCACGTCGGCCTTGATGGTCTTGGAGATGGACGCCGGGTCGATGTCGATATGGATGATCTTGGCATTCGGGCAGAACTTGCTCGCGCCGTTGATCACCCGGTCATCGAACCGCGCGCCCACAGCCAGGATCACGTCGGCGTGGTGCATGGTCAGGTTGGCCGTGTAGCTGCCGTGCATGCCGAGCATGCCGACGAACTGACGATCCGAACCCGGGAACGCGCCGAGCCCCATCAAGGTGTTGGTCACCGGCAGGTTGAGCATCTTGGCGAGTTCGGTCAATGGTGCGGAACCACCGCCCAGAATCACGCCACCACCGGAGTACAGCACCGGACGCTTGGCCGCCAGGAGCATTTCTGCGGCCTTGCGGATCTGCCCCGAGTGCCCACGAACGGCCGGGCTGTAGGAACGCAGCTTGGCTTTCTTCGGGAAGATGTATTCGAATTTTTCCGCCGGGTTGGTCATGTCTTTCGGAATATCCACCACCACAGGCCCCGGACGACCGGATTGCGCGAGGTAGAACGCCTTCTTCATGACTTCCGGGATTTCCGAGGCATGCTTGATCATGAAGCTGTGTTTCACGATCGGCCGGGAGATACCGATCATGTCGGTTTCCTGGAATGCATCAGTGCCCACCATGGTGCTCGCCACCTGGCCGGAAATGATCACCATCGGAATAGAGTCCATATACGCAGTCGCGATGCCAGTAATGGCATTGGTTGCGCCAGGGCCGGACGTTACCAGCACCACGCCGGCTTTACCGGTGGCACGGGCATAACCGTCAGCCATATGGGTCGCGGCCTGTTCGTGGCGAACCAGGATGTGGTTGACAGCCGGTTCCTTGAACAGTGCGTCGTAGACATGCAGCAGAGCACCACCCGGGTACCCGTAGATATAGTCGACGCCTTCGTCACGCAAAAAGCGGACGAGCATCTCACCGCCAGATAAAAGCTCCACGTTGTTCACCTCTAAAACGCCAGAATACCGTCCGTTGAAAACCGACGGGTCTTAATAGGTTTACTTCTCAACAGAGCATGAGCGACGGTGGTCGCCGACTACGTCAGCACTGACTGAGCAAGTATTGGGATCGTCCCAAGTGTTGCGGGCTTTTCCCACCCAGCGCGAGGTAACGCGTTGCGGGTGTAACAGGTCGGCGCGGATGTGCGCCTCATGATCTGCTGAGTGGGCCTGCTTCTGGCAGTCCCTCTACAGCGGACTTTGGATTCTTCTGTTTCAGCCCCCTCAAGTCAAGCAATAATTGCGCTTTTTTCCAACTAAGCGCATGAGAACGTAGAAGAAAGGGGTTTGAGGAGGGATAAAACTCGCCTGAATGTCGTCAAGCGGTAGAAATGTGCGCAAGACTGCCGGAAAACCCGGCAGTCAGGCAATTAACGAGCGCCGACGATCAATTGGTCGAACTTTTTCAGCGCAGACCTTAGGCCAAGACTCTCTTGGGGGCGATCGGCGTAGACCATCTCGGCCATCTCCAGGATGCCCGAAGCATTAGGTAGCGGCAGGTCCTGTTCGAGGATCTGTTTCATCCGGACCAGGAAGATCCACTGCAGCCACTGATGAAAATCCAGGGTATCGACTGAAAACGGCTCAACGCTGCTCAGCGCCTCGGCTGTGGGGGACACTTCATCCCACCAGCCCGCCAGGCGCAATTCACGCTCAATCAGCAACAACTGTTCGGCAATCGCCGGAAAACGAGGATCCATCAGAGACTGACCTTGGCCTTTTGCCGGGCCTGGGCAGCGCCGGCGGCATCACCTTGCGCAGCGCGCGCATCACCAATCAGAGCCCACAGGCTGGCTTGCAGATCAGGACGACCGTTGGCCATGGTCAAGCCGCGACGGGCGAACTGTTCAGCTTGTGGCGCATCACCCTGGGCCATGCGCACTTGCGCCAGGCGGTAGAGCACCTGCGGCTCACGTGGTGCGACACGCTGGGCGCGCTCAAGGCTGGATGATGCGCCGTTCAAGTCGCCACCAGCCTGCTGTTGCTGCGCAGTGGTGAGCAACGCCAGGACCGGGCCGTCCAACTGCTCGTCGGCAGACAAGCCGCCGGCGCTGGCCGAAGGAATCCCGCTTGGTGTCGACGGCATGTTGTAGGAACCCTGGTTGATCGGCGCAGTATCAATTGGCGCGGAGTTCGACGGCCCAGGTGTGATAGGGCCCGGCGTCCAAGGCGCGGAGCTGATCGGCGCTGACGTGGTAGCGCCACCACCCGGGACCATCACCACCACCCCGGAATCCTGCGGCACAGCCTGGGTCGTGGCAGGGTTGGGACGGGTGGTCACGGTCTGGCGGAAGCCGCCATTGGCCGAAATCCGGTCATTGTTGGACACGGCCGTGCCGGAATCCACCACCGGGATCGAACCGCGCTGCACGCTGGAGCAACCACTGAGCAAAGCTAACGTTGTAATAGCCGGAATCAACCACTTGTTCACTTGAAATCCTCTTTGCTTAATTCATCCAGCCCTTGACCCAATCCATCACCGAATCCGCATCCGTGGGCACACCTGTGCCACACGGAGCGCCGGCTGGCGGTTCACTGCCGCGAATATACGGCATCTGCACCGCGCCCGGACAGTTGGCATCGGAGCCCTGCCCGGTATGGGGGTCGATCCAGGCCTGAACAATATTGTCGGGTTGCGGCATGTTCAGTGGCAGCGGGTCGGCCTTGTGCATAAAGCTGGTCCAGACCTGCAAGGCGCCGGTCGCACCGGTAAACGGTGTCTTGCCATTGTCATCGCGCCCCAGCCACACCACCGCAAGCAGGTCCTGGCTGAAACCGGCGAACCAACTGTCACGGGAATCGTTACTGGTACCGGTCTTGCCGGCCAGCGTCAGGTTGGCCGGCAACGAGCTGTACACCGACCGACCGGTACCTTCACGCATAACCCGTTGCATGGCGTTCTGGATCAGATAGATGGAAGCCGGATCAAAACGCTGCTCGATCTGGAACGGATAGCGCTTGAGCGGCTCGCCTTCCGCCGTGAGAACACTGCGGATCCCGCGCATCGGTGTATTGAAACCACCGTTGGCGAGGGTCTGGTACATGGTCGCCACTTCCATCGGGCTCAAGCCCCCTGCACCCAGCAACATCGACGGGAACGCCGGAAACTCGCGGCTAACACCCAATCGCGCCAGGGTCTTGAGCACATTCGGCACGCCCAGCTCCAGGCCAAGCCGCGCCGTGGACAGGTTGTAGGAATGCGCCAGCCCCTGGTACAGGAACACCGTACCGTGGGAGCGACGATCATAATTCTGCGGCTTCCACACCTGGCCGTCGGCGCCCTTGACCGAAAACGCTTCATCGGAGAGCCAACTGGTCAGGGTGTACTTGCTCGGTTTTTCCAGCGCGGTGAGGTACACCGCCGGCTTGATCAGCGAGCCAATCGGCCGTACGGCATCCAGTGCACGGTTGAAGCCGGCAAAGCTGGCCTGGCGGCTGCCGATCATGGCCTGGACTTCACCCGTTTCCGGATTGGTCACCACCATGGCCGCTTCGACTTCGTCCGAGCCTTTACGCCCGGCCAGGCGCTTGAAGGTATCGCTGACCGAGGCTTCGGCCTTCATCTGCAGGATCGGGTCAAAGCTGGTGAAGATTCGCAGGCCTTCTTCGGTCAAGTCCTCGTCGCGATAGTCTTCACGCAACTGACGCTTGACCAGATCGATAAAGCCGGGGAAGGAACTGTCGGCCAACTTGCCACGGGTGGTGACGCCCAGGGGCATCTTTTTCGCTGCGGCGACCTGTTCTGCTGTGGCTACACCCTGTTGCTCCAAGACATCGAGTACCAGGTTGCGGCGTTCCAGGGCCCGTTCCGGGTTGCGACGCGGGTTGTAATAGGACGGTCCCTTGACCATGCCCACCAGCAACGCCACCTGGTGCAACTTCAGCTCGGACAATGGCTGGCCGAAGAAGAACTGGCTGGCCAAGCCGAAACCGTGCACCGCGCGCTGACCATCCTGGCCGACGAACACCTCGTTGAGGTAGGCCTCCAGAATCTCCTGCTTGCTGTAGTGCAGCTCCAGCAACATCGCCATCATGGCTTCGGTGAGTTTGCGGGTCAGGCTGCGCTCACTGGTCAGGTAGAAGTTCTTGACCAACTGTTGCGTCAGCGTACTGCCGCCCTGGGTCATCCGGCCACCCGAGGTGTTGACCCAGATGGCGCGGGCGATGGACTTGGGCGATACGCCCCAATGGCTGTAGAAATCCCGGTCTTCGACCGCAACCAGGGTTTCCAGCAGATACGGCGGCACCTGATCGATCTTGATCAGGATGCGATCTTCAAGGTTCTTCGGGTAAATCCCACCGATCAACAAGGGCTCAAGGCGCACCACCGGCAGCTTGCCGCCATTGAGTGCAGAAAGCTCGGCCACGTAATCCCCGGAGAAGCGCACGCGCACCGGCTGCGCCTTTTCGAGGCCTTCATAGAACTGGAAGCCCCGGGTGTTCAAATCCACGGTGTTGCCGCTGACCGCCGCCGCCCCCGGACCATTGGCCACGGCTTCACGCCGGTAGCCCAACGCATCGAGCTCGGTGAGGAAATCAGCCTTGCTCAGCTTCTGGCCAGTAAACAGCTCCAGCGGGCGAGCGTAGACCTTCGCCGGGATGGTCCAGCGCTTGCCAGAGAACTTCTCCTGGACCACGGCATCGAGGTACACCGCGATGCCTGCGAGCACCACCAGGCCAACCAGGCCGAGCTTGAGCGCCCACCCCAGCCAGGGGCGCAGGCTGCGTGAAGGAGGTTTTTTGCGGGAACGGGGAGATCGGGTACGAGTCATGGCGGCGGATTATACGCATTTTATTGACGATCAACATGAACCGGACGGCGGTTTGCATGACCGACTTGAGCGGCCATAATGCGCTCCATTATTTTCCCAGACTCCGAAGGATCGCCCGTGAGCCAGCCCCTGATTGCCGCCCTGCAAAACCCGGCCCTGTTTCCTCATCCGGTCGAAGCGTTTCAAGTCATCGAAACCCATATTTCCTGGGTCCTGCTCACCGGCCCCTATGCCTACAAGATCAAGAAGCCGGTGAACTTCGGTTTCCTCGACTTTACCCAACTGGACGACCGCGCCCACTTCTGCAATGAAGAGCTGCGCCTGAACCAACGCCTGACGCAAGATTTGTATCTTGAAGTGTTGCCGATCACCGGCAGCGTTGAAGCACCGCAACTGGGTGGCGAAGGTCCCGCCATCGAATATGTGCTGAAGATGCGCCAGTTCCCGCAAAGCCAACTGCTGAGCACCTTGCAGGCCAACGGCGAGCTGACCAGCGGCCATATCGATGAAATGGCCAGCCAGATTGCCCATTTCCATCTCAACGCCCCCAAGGTTCCCGAGGCGCATCCCGCCGGCACCCCGGACGAAGTGATGGCGCCGGTACGGCAGAACTTCGAGCAGATTCTTCCATTCCTCAGCGACAAGGCCGACCTGGCCCAACTCGACGCCCTGCAAGCCTGGGCCGAGAGCAGCTTCGAACGCCTCAAGCCGCTGCTGGAGCAACGCAAGCTCAATGGTTTTATCCGCGAGTGCCACGGTGATATCCACCTGGGCAACGCGACCATGATCGACGATCACGTGGTGATCTTCGATTGCATCGAGTTCAACGAACCGTTCCGCTTCACCGACGTGTGCGCCGACACCGGCTTCCTGGCCATGGACCTGGAAGACCGCGGCCTCAAGTCCCTGGCCCGACGCTTTATCAGCCAATATCTGGAGCTGACCGGCGACTACCAGAGCCTGGAGTTGCTGAACTTCTATAAAGCCTACCGCGCGCTGGTCCGCGCCAAGGTCGCGCTGTTCAGCATGCCGGCCGAGGCAACACCGGTCGAACGTGCGACCACCCTGCGCCAATACCGCAACTACGCCAACCTGGCCGAAAGCTACAGCACTATCCCCTCGCGTTTCCTGGCAATTACCCATGGTGTGTCGGCGACCGGCAAAAGCCATGTGGCGCTGCGCCTGGTGGACGCGCTGGGAGCCATTCGCCTGCGCTCCGATGTCGAGCGTAAACGCCTGTTCGGCGAGCAGCAGGTCGAAAACACCCCGCACGCCGGGATCTATGCCTCGGATGCCAGCGCGGCGACCTACGCCCGCCTGAATACCCTCGCCGAAACCGTACTGCGCGCAGGTTTCCCGGTAGTCCTGGACGCAACCTACCTCAAGCGTGAGCAACGAGACGCTGCCGCCAAAGTCGCAGAAGCTACCGGCGCGCCATTCCTGATCCTGGATTGCAATGCACCGCAGGCCGTTATCGCTAGCTGGCTGGCAAAACGTCAGGCAGATAAAAAAGATCCGTCTGACGCCACCCTGGCGGTCATCGAACAGCAGCAAGCCAGCCGTGAGCCTTTGGGCGCCGAAGAACTGCTACTGAGCAAGCGGGTCGAGACCAATGAAAGCGGGACGCTGGACGCGCTGGTTGCCCATGTTCGCCAACACCTGCCAGGGTTGTAAGAAACATTTCCTGGCCGTGACGCCGTTAACAGCTCACGGCCAGAAATAGTGGCACTATAATGGCGTCATAAGTCCAACAGGAGATGCCGCATGGGCCAGCCGAAGCTGCTTGATACCCCGCTCTACGCGCTGCTGCATAAAGATGACATCCGTGGCTTCAATCAGGAACGCCCCAAGGATGGCGTCATAGATATGCGCGGCGGCGACTTCCGTGGGCTCGACCTGCGCCACCTGGATGCCGAGGGCGTGGATTTTACCGACGCCTATTTCCGTTCTGCCGACCTGCGTGGCCTGGACTTGCGCGACTGCGCGATGGAAGGCGCCAGCCTGGCCCATGCGCAGATCTCCGGCACTTACTTTCCGCCCGAACTGAGCGCTGACGAGATCCTTATGTCGGTCAATTTCGGCACTCGCCTGCGTTACCGCACCCGCTGACCGTACACCTTTATCTCCAGCCTCGCGCAATGCGGGCTGGGGGCCGACGCCTGTCACCGTCAAGATCCCAGCGCCAGCCTTAGAAGCATTTACGTCGTTTCTGAGCAAACAACTACGCTTTTCCTACTGAGCGCTACACTCCTTTCAGGCTTGCCTGGTCACGATACCCACCGAACCATTCGGCCGTCGCAAGGAGGCTTGATGAATGATGAGCTGCAACACCTGAAAAACCTTGGCAAGACCTCGGCGCAATGGCTGCATGCGGTGGGCATTCATAGCGCTTCGGACCTGCGTCGCCTGGGCGCGGTAGATGCCTACCGGGCGGTACGCACTCGCGGCTTCCGAGCTTCAAAAGTACTGCTGTATGCCATCGAAGGCGCATTGATGGACGTGCATTGGAACGATATTCCAACCGAGCGCAAGGAAGCCTTGAATCGCCAACTGGAAGCGTTGTCGCCACGCAATAAGAACTGAGAAGGGCAAAAGCCCAGTGTTTGCGGGGATTCCAAACAAGCGTTTGAGGAAACCCTTCCAGAGCGAGAAAACAAATGTTGACTCACAAATGAGAATCGTTATGATTATCACAACTGGTCGCGAGATCAGCCGATAACTGAAAGACCATTGGTTCGGACTCTCAGATTATCTCCTCATCAGGCTAATCACGGTTATTTGACCCGGCTCTTGCCGGGTCTTTTTTTGCCTGCGTTTTATGGTCCGGGCACATGAATGTATTACCTGCCGGCTCCTACAGGTTTTTAGCGGGCAATGATCAGTGGATGACCTAGTTCAGGATGGGGCTGCACCAGTACATCCAGGCCAAACACCGCCTTGAGCAGCTCCGGTCGCAACACCTGCGCCGGTGTACCCAGGGCGTGGGGGCGGCCGTTTTCCAGCAGCAAGATACGATCACAGTAGCGCGCCGCCAGGTTCAGGTCGTGAAGGATCACCAGCACCGCAGCGCCACGATCGGCAAAGCTGCGGATGGCCTGCAAGGTCGTATGCTGGTGCAATGGGTCAAGCATTGACGTCGGCTCGTCCAGCAATAACGTCTGCCCCGCCTCGCCCGGCCAGAGCTGTGCCAGTACCCGCGCCAGGTGCACGCGCTGGCGCTCACCACCGGACAGGGCCAGGTAACTGCGCCCACTCAAATGGCCTACATCGGCAGCCCGCAAGGCGGCTTCGATGATTTCATCGTCGCGTACCCGCCCGGTCTGATGGGGCAAACGCCCCATGCCCACCACTTCCTCGACGCGAAAAGCGAAATCCAGGGTCGACACCTGGGGCAGCACCGCCAGCCGCTGTGCCCGTTGCGCTCCCTGCCAATCCTTGAGCTCTTGGTCGTCCAGCCAGACCCGCCCTTCATCCGGATGCAATTGCGCGCACAACGCGCCCAGCAATGTACTTTTACCGGCTCCATTGGGACCCAATACGCCCAATACTTCACCCGGCTTGAGGTCCAGGGTCACATCAGCCAGTACGGTTTTGCGACCGCGACGGATCTGCAGGTTTTCCACTCGCAGCATCAGGCGCGACCTCGCAGCAGCAGGTAGAGAAAAAACGGCGCACCGATAAAGGCGGTAACAATGCCGATGGGCAACTCAGCCGGCGCCAGCGCCAGGCGGGCCACCAGATCGGCGAATAGCAACAGACTCGCACCCGCCAGCACCGAGGCCGGCAGGAGCACGCGATGATCAGGGCCCGCCAATAGTCGCACCAAATGCGGCACCACCAACCCGACAAAACCGATCAGCCCTGCAGCAGCGACCGCTGCGCCAACCCCAAGGGCCGTGCAAAATACCAGTTCGCGCTTGAGCCCCTCGACATTGATCCCCAGATGACTGGCTTCCGATTCGCCCAGAAGCAAGGCATTGAGCGCCTTGGCCCGGCGCGGCAGCCACAGCGCCACGCCCGCACTCACCAGCAGCAACGGCCACAACCGCGAGTAGCTGGCGCCATTGAGGCTGCCAAGGTTCCAGAACGTCAGGGTGCGCAAGGTGGCGTCATCCGCCAGGTAGGTGAACAGGCCCACCGCCGAAGCTGCCAGGGCGGTCAAGGCGATGCCAGCCAAGAGCATGGTTGCGACATTGGTCTGGCCGTCGCGCCGTCCCAGGCGATACACCAGCGCAGTCACGCCCAAGCCGCCGAGGAATGCACACAGCGACAGCAGATACGGCCCCACCGCGTCCGGCAGGCCACCGAAAGCCGCGCCGCCGACGATGGCCACTGCTGCCCCCAGCGCAGCGCCACTGGACACGCCAACCAGCCCCGGGTCGGCCAACGGGTTACGGAACAACCCCTGCATGGCCACCCCCGACAGCGCCAGCACCCCACCCACCGCAAGCCCCAGCAAAGTGCGCGGCAGGCGGATCTGGCCGAGAATCAGTTCAGCCTGCTCCAGGCCCTGGGCCTCGATGGGCACGCCCAGCAAGCGCAAGGCGGCGCGCAATGTGTCGAGCAACGGTAGGCTGACCGGCCCAAGGGCCAAGGACAGCCAGATCGCCAATACACACAACAGGCTCAAGCCGATAAACAGCGCGCGCGGTTTAACCAGAGTGGTCATGGGACGGTTTGGGCATTAGCGGGATAGAACCCGGCGGACAAGGCTTGCAGGCTGGCCGGCAAACGCGGGCCCAGGCCACCGACCAACAACGTAGGGTCCAACTCAAACACCCGGCCGGCCTTGGCCGCCGAGGTGCTCTCCAGAATCGGGTTTTCCTTGAACAAGGCCGCGCGGGCCGCCTCGCCACTCAAGGCGCGGTCGGAGAATACCAGCACTTCAGGGCGCAACCCCGCCAGAGACTCAACCGAAAACGGCTTATAGCCGCTGTGCGTCGCCAGGTTGCGCCCACCGGCTTGTTGCAACACCCAATCGGCGGCCGTGTCCTTGCCGGCGATCAGCGGCTTGCCCCCGGCATGCCCGAGTATCAGCAGCACGCCGGGAGCCTTTTGCCGGGTTTGCGCCTGGGTCACGGCCGTCTTTTGCAGGTTCAGTTGCTGTTGATAAGTACTGAACAGTGCCGCGGCCTTGTCTTGCGCCCCCAACAGCTTGCCCAGATGTTGCAGGTTGCGTTGCAGGGTCGGCAGGTCCGGTTGCGCCGAGAACAGTTCCACTTGCACCCCTGCATTGCGAATCTGCGCCAGCACCGGTGGTGGCCCCATTTCCTCGGTGCCCACCAGGATCTGCGGTCGCAGGCTCAGGATCCCTTCGGCGGAGAGCTGGCGCTGGTAACCGATACTCGGCAGCGCCTTGAGCGACTGCGGATGCTGGCTGGTAGTATCCACGCCCACCAGCTTCGACTCCCCGCCAAGGGCCGTCACCCACTCCGACAACGCCCCCCCAGCGCTGACCCAGCGTTGAGGCAGCTCAGCGGCTTGCGCCACGTGGTTGACCAGCAGTCCAACAACAAGCGCAATAGCGCTGGTACTCAGGCGCATAAAAGGGTTTCCTTCCTGGGGTGAAGCCTGTCATGTGACCGTCTGGGATCGTACTGAGCACGCAGTCAGCCATCGGGCGAAGCCGGCATTTGATAATTGTTTGCATTTGAACGTCAAGCACCGGGCTCACCCGCAAACCCCGGATCACTCTACAGCCCTTGAGCCGCACCACCTGAGAACACTTATGAAGTTTCTGTGCCCCTCCCATGAACTGGCCCCAGACAGCAGTCGCGGCTTCGATATCGATGGCCGCAAGCTATTTGCCGTACGCCGCGCAGACCTGGTGTATTTCTATATCAACCGCTGCCCCCATCGTGGCGTCCCGCTGGAGTGGCAACCTGACCGGTTTCTCGATACCAGCGCGAGCATGATCCAGTGCGCCACCCACGGCGCGTTGTTTCTGATCGAAAGCGGTGAATGCGTCGCCGGCCCCTGCGCGGGCCAGAGCCTGACGCCCCTGCCCGGCCGCGAAGACGCACAGGGGTTGTGGGTGCAACTCTAGTCGTTGAGCAACACCTGCAAGGGGCGATCGATGCAGATTTGCTGGGCACTCACCTGCACGCCGTAAGCCAGGACCTCCACCCCGGCAGCTTTGGCCTCGCGCAGCGCAACGGCGTACCCCGCGTCGATTTCCTCAGCCGGCCTTACGCCGTCAATGCCGGACAGATTCACACAGTACAACTGCACCGCTCGTACGCCGCTACGGGCCAAGTGCGCCAATTCCCGCAAATGCTTGGCGCCACGCTGAGTCACCGCATCGGGAAACGCCGCGATAGACGTGCCGTCAAACCCCAGGGTGACACTTTTGACTTCGACATAGGCTGCGCCGCCAGGGTAGTCCAGGCGAAAGTCGATACGGCTTTTCTCCTGACCGTAAGGCACTTCGCGCTTTAACGCGGTAAAGCCGTTGAGCTCGGTGATCACCCCGGCATTCAGCGCCTCTTCAACCAACTGGTTGGCCCGTGCGGTGTTGACACACGCCAGCCGCCCCTGGGGCGTTTCAGCTATCTCCCAGGTGCCCGGCAATTTGCGCTTGGGGTCGTTGGAACGACTGAACCAGACCGACCCGCCTTCGACCATGCAGTTGAACATCGAGCCAGTGTTCGGGCAGTGGATGGTGAGCAGTTCGCCGGTAGCGGTTTCGATATCGGCCAGAAAGCGCTTGTAGCGGCGAATCAGCCGCCCTTCTTCGAGGGGAGGATGAAAAAGCATCAGCCTTGCCAGCTCCGCAAACCACGGGCAATCCGCTCCACGGCTTCCTGGAGGCGATCGAGGTTTTGCGTATAGGCAAAACGCACATGATGACCCGCCTGGAAGCGACCGAAATCCAACCCCGGCGTGAATGCCACATGCTCGGTTTCAAGAAAGTGCCGGCAAAATGCGAAAGCATCGCCGCCAAAGGCGCTGATATCGGCATACAGGTAAAACGCCCCCTCAGGCTCGACCGCAATACCGAAACCCAGCTCACGCAAGGCCGGCAGCAGAAAGTCACGCCGGCGCCCGAACTCGGCCCGTCGCTCTTCAAGAATCGCCAGGGTTTGCGGGGTAAAACAGGCCAATGCCGCATGCTGGGCCATGCTTGGCGCACTGATGTACAGGTTCTGCGCCAGCTTTTCCAAATCACCCACCGCAGCGGGCGGCGCCACCAGCCAGCCCAGGCGCCAACCGGTCATGCCGAAATACTTTGAAAAACTGTTTAGGACAAACGCCTCGTCGTCCACCTCCAGCACGCTGGCCGCGTCAGTGCCATAGGTCAGGCCGTGATAGATCTCATCCACCACCAGATGGCCATTACGCGCCTTGATCGCACTGGACAGGCCGGCCAGCTCATCGCGGGTCAGGATGGTTCCGGTCGGGTTGGCCGGCGAGGCAACCAAGGCGCCCACACTGTCCTGGTCCCAATAGCGCTCCACCAGGTCGGCGGTCAGTTGGTAACGCACCTCGGGACCGACCGGCACCAGTTGCGCCGCCCCCTCCACCAGTCGCAGGAAGTGCCGGTTGCAAGGGTAGCCGGGGTCCGCCAGCAGCCAATGCTTGCCGGGATCCACCAGCAGGCTGCTGGCCAGGAGCAAGGCCCCGGAGCCGCCCGGGGTGATCAGGATGCGCTCGGGGTCGATATTCAAGCCATAACGCTGCTGGTAGAAACCACTGATGGCCTCGCGCAATTCCGGCAGGCCACGGGCGGCGGTGTAGCGGGTCTTGCCGTTGGCCAGCGCGGCCTGGCCGGCCTGGATGATCGGCTCGGCGGTGGTGAAGTCCGGCTCGCCGATTTCCAGGTGAATCACATCATGGCCCGCGGCCTGCAGCTCATTGGCTCGCGCCAGCAGCGCCATGACATGAAAAGGTTCGATAGCACGACTGCGAGCACTGTAGGGCTGAGCCATTAGCCTTCCTTAACAATGAGGACAAAATCGGGATTCTACCGAACCCGTGCGGTAAAACATGCTCTATTGCCTGGCTGACCAGGATGATCAACCGGGCAAGCGCCTGCAAAAAGACTAAAATCATCACTCGAGACGGTGCATGCCCGGCCACGGTGGGTCGCAACAGTTTGCAACCCCAGCGAGATGGGCCTCGACAACCGGGAGTGGCGCACCCCGAATCTATCTGGTAAGTTCGCCCGCTTGCAGCCGCAGGGCCGGCAGGTGTCGGTGATGTTGCAATCCTGCGCAATGGATTAGAAGAGTGAGAGGCGGTCTATTCATGTCCACCCAAGCAAAGCAACAGAGCATCAGCGGCTTCGAACCCTACATCGAGAAGAAGGGCGAGGAGTACATGGGCGAGCCCATGCGCAAGCACTTCACCAAGATCCTGCAGAAATGGAAACAGGACTTGATGCAGGAGGTCGACCGTACCGTTGACCATATGAAGGATGAAGCCGCCAACTTCCCTGACCCGGCCGACCGTGCCAGCCAGGAAGAAGAGTTCAGCCTTGAACTGCGCGCCCGTGATCGCGAGCGCAAACTGATCAAGAAAATCGACAAGACGCTGCAACTGATCGAAGACGAAGAGTATGGCTGGTGCGAATCCTGCGGCGTCGAGATTGGTATTCGCCGCCTGGAAGCCCGTCCTACAGCCGACATGTGCGTAGACTGCAAGACCTTGGCCGAAATCAAGGAAAAACAGGTCGGCAAGTAATCCCTGCCGGGCTGAACGAATGGGGCGTGCAAACGCCCCATTTTTGTTTCTGGAGTTTGGCGGTTTTCCAGTAATATCCAGGCCATGACAGCCTCTCCTTATATCGGGCGTTTCGCCCCCACGCCCAGCGGCCATTTGCACTTCGGCTCCCTGGTTGCAGCCCTCGCTTCCTATCTCGACGCCCGCGCCAATCAAGGCCGCTGGCTAATGCGCATGGAAGACCTCGACCCACCCCGTGAAGAGCCCGGCGCCCAAGCGGCGATCCTGCATGCCCTGGAAAGCTACGGTTTTGAATGGGACGGCGAACTGGTCCGGCAAAGCGAGCGGCATGATGCCTACGCCAAAGTACTGAACGACATGTTCAACCATGGCCTGGCTTACGCCTGCACCTGCTCACGCAAGCAACTCGAACCGTATAACGGCATTTATCCTGGCCTATGCCGCAATGCCGGTCACGACCAGCAGGATGCTGCCATTCGCCTACGGGTTCCCGAGCTGGAGTACCATTTCACCGACCGCGTCCAAGGCCAATTCCGACAGCACCTGGGCCGCGATGTCGGCGATTTCATCATCCGCCGCCGCGACGGCCTGTACGCCTATCAACTGGCCGTGGTGCTCGATGATGCCTGGCAAGGTGTCACTGATATCGTGCGCGGCGCCGACTTGCTGGACTCCACGCCACGCCAGTTGTACCTGCAGGAGCTGCTGGGCCTGCGCCAGCCGCGCTACCTGCATGTGCCCCTGATCACCCAGCCGGACGGTAACAAGCTGGGCAAATCCTACCGCTCCCCGCCGTTGACGCCCGACCAGGCCACCCCGCTGCTATTAAGGGCCCTGCGCGCCCTCGGCCAGACGCCTGGGGATGAACTGCTCCACGCCAGCCCGCGGGAACTGCTGGATTGGGGTATCCGGCACTGGGATGCCACCCGGATCCCGCGCACACTGACCCTGGCCGAAGCGCAATTGCACTGAAGGCGCTTGCAGCCTGCCAGCCATCCGTTAACATCGCCGCAGTTTTTCAATCAGAGGCCAACATGTACATCTATCGCTTGGTCCTGCTGCTGGTCGTCGGGATCTACCTGTTTTCTCCCGCCATCATGGACTGGTGGATCGACGCCACGGGCGCCTGGTATCGCCCCTATCTGCTGTGGCTGATCCTGATCGTCGTGACCTTCATCCTGCAGAGCCAAAAAGATGCCGATGAGCTTTAGCCTGACCCAGATGCTGCTGATCAGCGCCGCCTACCTGGCCGCGTTGTTCGGGGTGGCCTGGATCAGTGAGCGCGGGATGATCCCGCGGGCGATCATTCGCCACCCACTGACCTACACCTTGTCCCTGGGCGTGTATGCCAGCGCCTGGGCGTTCTATGGCACGGTGGGCCTGGCCTACCAATACGGCTATGGGTTTCTTTCCAGCTACCTCGGGGTGTCCGGAGCCTTCCTGCTGGCGCCGGTGTTGCTGTACCCGATCCTGAAAATCACCCGCACCTACCAGCTTTCTTCATTGGCCGATCTGTTTGCGTTCCGCTTTCGCAGCACCTGGGCCGGCGCGCTGACCACGATTTTCATGCTGATCGGCGTGCTGCCGCTGCTGGCCCTGCAAATCCAGGCCGTGGCCGACTCCATCGGCATCCTCACCCATGAACCGGTGCAACATCGGGTGGCCTTGAGCTTTTGCGCGCTGATTACCCTCTTCACGATTTTTTTCGGCTCGCGGCATATCGCTACCCGGGAGAAGCACGAAGGTCTGGTATTTGCGATTGCCTTCGAGTCGGTGATCAAGCTGATCGCCATCGGTGGCGTGGGCCTGTACGCGCTGTACGGCGTGTTCGACGGCCCGCAACAGCTGGAACTGTGGCTGCTGCAAAACCAGACCGCCCTCGCCGCCCTGCACACCCCGCTGCAAGAAGGCCCATGGCGCACGCTGCTGCTGGTGTTCTTTGCCTCTGCCATCGTCATGCCACACATGTATCACATGACCTTCACCGAGAACCTCAACCCGCGCTCGCTGGTCAGCGCCAGCTGGGGCCTGCCGCTGTTCCTGTTGCTGATGAGCCTGGCGGTGCCGCTGATCCTCTGGGCCGGTCTGAAACTGGGGGCCACGACCAATCCGGAATATTTCACCCTCGGTATCGGCATCGCGGCCAACAGTAAATCCCTGGCATTGCTGGCCTACGTCGGCGGGTTATCGGCGGCCAGCGGCTTGATCATTGTCACCACCCTGGCGCTGTCGGGCATGGCCCTCAACCACCTGGTACTGCCGCTGTACCAGCCGCCCGCCGAAGGCAATATCTACCGCTGGCTGAAATGGACACGCCGCGCGCTGATCGTGGCGATCATCATGGCCGGCTATGGCTTCTACCTGCTGATGGCGGCCGAGCAGGACCTGGCCAACCTCGGCATTGTGGCCTTCGTCGCCACCTTGCAGTTCTTGCCGGGCGTTCTGTCGGTGCTGTACTGGCCGACAGCCAATCGACGCGGGTTCATCGCCGGGCTGCTGGCGGGGATCCTGGTGTGGCTTGTCACCATGCTGCTACCGCTGGTCGGTAACCTGCAGGGCTTCTATATCCCGCTGCTGAACATGATCTACGTGCTGGATGACACCAGTTGGCACATGGCTGCCATCGCCTCGCTGGCGGCCAACGTGCTGATGTTCACCCTGATTTCCTTGTTCACCAATGCCAGCCCCGAAGAAACCAGCGCTGCCGAAGCCTGTGCGGTGGATAACGTGCGCCGCCCGCAACGCCGCGAATTGCATGCGGCTTCGCCCCAGGAGTTTGCCACCCAACTGGCCAAGCCCCTGGGCGCCAAGGCCGCGCAAAAGGAAGTAGAGCAGGCGTTGCGCGATCTGTTCCTGCCCTTCGACGAGCGCCGCCCTTATGCCCTGCGCCGCCTGCGCGACCGAATCGAGGCCAACCTGTCGGGGCTGATGGGCCCCAGCGTATCCCAGGACATGGTTGAGACTTTCCTGCCCTACAAGGCCGGCGGCGAAAACTATGTCACCGAAGACATCCACTTTATCGAGAGCCGGCTGGAGGACTACCACTCGCGTCTCACCGGCCTTGCCGCCGAACTCGACGCCCTGCGCCGCTACCACCGCCAGACCCTGCAGGAACTGCCCATGGGTGTCTGCTCCCTGGCCAAGGACCAGGAAATCCTGATGTGGAACAAGGCCATGGAAGAACTGACCGGCATCGCCGCCCAGCGCGTGGTGGGCTCGCGCCTGACCACCATTGCCGATCCTTGGAAAGAACTGCTGCAGGGCTTTATCAACCTGCCGGACGAACACTTGCACAAACAACATCTGGCCCTCGACGGCCAGACCCGCTGGTTGAACCTGCACAAAGCAGCGATCGACGAACCCCTGGCCCCCGGTAACAGTGGCCTGGTATTGCTGGTCGAAGACCTGACCGAAACCCAAATGCTCGAAGACAAACTGGTGCACTCCGAGCGACTGGCCAGCATCGGACGACTGGCAGCCGGCGTAGCCCACGAGATTGGCAATCCGATCACCGGTATCGCGTGCCTGGCGCAGAACCTGCGCGAAGAGCGCGAAGAAGACGGCGAAATCACCGAAATCAGCGGGCAGATCCTCGAACAGACCAAGCGCGTCTCGCGCATCGTGCAATCGCTGATGAGCTTTGCCCATGCCGGCGGCCACCAGAATCACGATGAAGCAGTGTGCCTGGCCGAAGTCGCCCAGGATGCCATTGGGCTGCTGGCCTTGAACCGGCGCAATTTCGAAGTACAGTTCTATAACTTGTGCGATCCGGAACACTGGGTGGTCGGCGACTCACAACGCCTGGCCCAGGTGCTGATCAACCTGCTGTCCAATGCCCGCGACGCGACACCCGCTGGCAGTGCGGTGAGGGTCAAGAGCGAGGCTTTCGAACACACGGTCGACCTGATCGTCGAGGACGAAGGCAGCGGTATTCCACAGAACATCATGGACCGATTGTTCGAACCCTTCTTCACCACCAAGGACCCTGGTGAAGGTACCGGTCTGGGCCTTGCACTGGTCTATTCCATCGTTGAAGAGCATTATGGACAAATCACCATCGACAGCCCGGCTGACACCGAAAGCCAACGCGGCACCCGTATTCGGGTGACCTTGCCGCGTCATGTCGAAGCGACGTCCGCTGTGAACTGAGACCGTCGAGAGAATTGAATCAATGCCGCACATTTTGATCGTCGAAGACGAAACCATTATCCGCTCTGCCTTGCGTCGCCTGCTTGAACGTAATCAGTACCAGGTCAGCGAAGCCGGCTCGGTGCAGGAAGCCCAGGAGCGTTTCAGCATTCCCACATTCGACCTGATCGTCAGTGACCTGCGCCTGCCTGGCGCACCGGGCACTGAACTGATCAAGCTCGGCCAGGGCACGCCGGTGCTGATCATGACCAGCTACGCCAGCCTGCGCTCCGCCGTCGACTCGATGAAGATGGGCGCGGTGGACTACATCGCCAAGCCTTTCGACCACGACGAAATGCTCCAGGCGGTGGCCCGCATCCTGCGTGATCGTCAATCGGCCAGCAGCGCCCCAGCGGAACGGCCGGCCGGCAAGGCCGCCAGCGACAAGCCCGGTGTCGACAACAGCAATGGCGAAATCGGCATCATCGGCTCCTGCCCGCCCATGCAGGACCTGTACATCAAGATCCGTAAGGTGGCGCCCACCGACTCCAATGTCCTGATCCAGGGCGAGTCCGGTACCGGCAAGGAGCTGGTGGCCCGCGCTCTACACAACCTGTCCAAACGTGCCAAGGCACCGATGATCTCGGTGAACTGCGCGGCGATTCCCGAATCCCTGATCGAATCCGAACTGTTCGGCCACGAAAAAGGTGCCTTTACCGGCGCCAGCGCCGGACGTGCAGGCCTGGTGGAAGCGGCGGACGGCGGCACGCTGTTCCTCGACGAGATCGGTGAGCTGCCTCTGGAAGCCCAGGCACGCCTGCTGCGGGTGCTGCAAGAGGGCGAGATTCGTCGGGTTGGCTCGGTACAGTCGCAAAAAGTTGATGTGCGCCTGATCGCCGCGACTCACCGTGACCTGAAAAGCCTGGCGAAGATCGGCCAGTTCCGCGAAGACCTGTATTACCGCCTGCACGTGATCGCCCTCAAGCTGCCGGCCCTGCGCGAACGCGGTGCCGACGTCAACGAGATTGCCAATGCATTCCTGTTGCGCCAGAGCGCACGGGTGAACCGTACCGACCTGACGTTTGCGGCCGACGCTGAACAGGCCATCCGCCATTATTCGTGGCCAGGTAACGTGCGCGAGCTGGAAAACGCAGTGGAGCGGGCGGTGATCCTTTCGGAGAGCCCGCAGATCTCCGCTGAGCTGCTGGGCATCGATATCGAACTGAGCGACCTGGACGATGACGACTTCATTGGCCTGGCACCACAACAGGGCGGCAGTAACTCCAGCCATGAGCCCACGGAAGACTTGTCCCTGGAAGACTACTTCCAGCACTTCGTCCTGGAACACCAGGACCACATGACCGAAACCGAACTGGCGCGCAAACTGGGCGTCAGCCGCAAGTGCCTATGGGAACGGCGCCAGCGCCTGGGGATTCCACGGCGCAAGACCGGGGTTGCCAGCGAAAGCTGAGGCCAACTCACATTGGGTAACACCCCAAACGTGAAAAAACTGTTACCTCAGATATTCACGTAACAAAAAGCCGGGGCTTACGGTAACGAAGCCCCGGCTTTTTTTTGCCCGCCAAACACCCGAAAACCGGCCAACCCCCTGATTTTGCTGGCCCTCGCAAAAGTTGGCACGCACCCTGCTATATGCTTAGTACAAGAACAATAAAAAGCACCGTACACCCCACAATAAAAATAAGACGAATCGACTCACGCATAATAAAAACAACACGGCGGAGGCGCAGCTAACTGATTCTTTTGGAGAGGCGTTGCATTTGGGGCTTGCCCCGCAACCAGGCCGAGAACAACAAAAACTGCCCCAAGGCAGAGCCTGAACTGGTTGGATCATTGATCATCGCAACACAGCGACCAAAGCAATCCGTTTGCTCTTGACTCCCGATTGGGAGTGCCATGAAGGTCAAATCTCATGGCGAGGGCGATCAACAAAAACAAGAAGCCCGAAATCAATAATAAAAATAGAGCACGCAACTACTTTCTGGGGGAGCTTCGGCTCCCCTTGTAGTTTCTGCGTTTTGAGCGCCCCACCGGCTTATTTAAGCATCTGGCTCAACGCTTGCAGCTAGTTCCTACACCATCCCCTGACTAAATGCTAGAATCCCGGCCCATCATGCGGTCATTCTTCGTTATGGCCGAACATTCCTTCAAACAGTGCATCCCATGCTGAAGAAGTTGTTCCAGTCATTCCGTTCCCCCTTGCGTCGTACGCAACACATTCGCAGCACGCCTGAAGTGCTCAACAGCAATCAACACTCGCTGCAGCGCGCCCAGTTCAGCCGTTATGCGGTGAACATCGTCGAACGCCTGCAGAACGCTGGCTACCAGGCCTATCTGGTCGGCGGTTGCGTGCGCGACATGTTGCTCAATATCACTCCAAAGGATTTCGACGTCGCCACCAGCGCCACGCCTGAACAAGTGCGTGCCGAGTTTCGCAACGCGCGGATCATCGGTCGGCGCTTCAAATTGGTGCATATCCACTTTGGTCGCGAGATCATTGAAGTCGCGACCTTCCGCGCAGGCCACCCGCAAAACGATGAAGAGGAAGACAGCAACCAGTCTTCCCGCAACGAAAGCGGACGCATCCTGCGGGACAATGTGTACGGCACCCTGGAAGAAGACGCGCAACGTCGCGACTTCACCATCAATGCCCTCTATTACGATCCGGTCAGTGAGCGCATCCTCGATTACGCCAACGGCGTGCACGATATCCGCAATCACCTGATCCGCCTGATCGGCGACCCCACGCAGCGCTACCAGGAAGACCCGGTGCGCATGCTGCGGGCCGTGCGGTTTGCCGCCAAGCTGAACTTCGGTATCGAGAAACACACGGCCGCGCCGATTCGCGAACTGGCGCCGATGCTGCGGGAAATTCCCTCGGCGCGCCTGTTCGAAGAAGTGCTCAAGCTGTTCCTGTCCGGGCATGCCGCCGACACGTTCGAAATGCTGGTAGACCTGCAGTTGTTCGACCCACTGTTCCCGGCCAGCGCCGATGCACTGGAACACAACCCGACGTACACCCACACATTGATCAGTGAAGCGCTGATCAATACGGACCTGCGGATCAAACAGAACAAACCGGTCACGCCGGCGTTCCTGTTCGCCGCTCTGCTCTGGCCGGCGTTGCCAGCCCGGGTGCTGCGCCTGCAGAACCGTGGCATGCCGCCGATTCCGGCGATGCAGGAAGCGGCCCACGAACTGATCGCCGAACAGTGCCAGCGCATCGCGATCCCCAAGCGTTTCACCCTGCCGATCCGCGAGATCTGGGACATGCAGGAGCGCCTGCCACGACGCAGTGGCAAACGTGCCGACCTGCTGCTGGACAACCCGCGCTTCCGTGCCGGCTATGACTTCCTGCTACTGCGCGAAAGCGCCGGCGAACAGACCGATGGCCTGGGCGAATGGTGGACCGACTACCAGGACGCCAATGACAGCGAACGTCGCGAGATGATTCGTGAGCTCAGCAGCAAAGGCGAAGCCACTGGCGACGGGCCGAAGAAGCGCCGCCGCAGCAGTGGCAGCAAACGCAAGCGCAGTGCCGCCGACACCTCTGGCGAATAAGCACGGTGGAGCGTATCTACATCGGCATGGGCAGCAACCTCGCTGCCCCGCAACAGCAATTGCGCAATGCCCTCGAGGCGTTGACGCAGTTGCCGAACACCACATTCGCGGGTGTTTCTGCCTTCTATCAAAGCGATTCCCTGCTTCCCGGCCAACCGCGCTACACCAATGCCGTGGCGGCGCTGGACAGCACCCTCGAGCCGCTGGCACTGCTGGATGCGCTGCAAGCCATCGAGAACGATCAGGGCCGCGAACGTCTTGAACGCTGGGGGCCACGCACCCTGGACCTGGATATCCTGCTGTTTGGTGATCGCCTGATCGACGAGCCGCGCCTCAAGGTGCCTCATTACCAGATGCATTTAAGGGCTTTCGTGCTCTATCCACTTGCCGAATTGGCGCCGTGCACTTTAAAACTGCCTGACGACCGCCTACTCAGCGACCTGCTCGCCGAATGCCCATTCGTCGGCCTGGAACGCCTGCTCCTGTAGGAGCGAGCTTGCTCGCGAAAATCGTCAATATAAATGCCGGCGGCCTGATTAAACGCGTTGTCTAGATCCTCTTCGCGAGCAAGCTCGCTCCTACAATCGCATCAGTAACAGCGGTAACACCCCGCTCGTAACAATGCGGTAACACATCCAATTGACTTCCAGAGTTCTCCTCACGACTATAGGCGTCCCGCTGCCGCCAACCCGGCGCTGAAGGGCGCAATCCAGGCCTTATAAGCACTGCTCTGAAGAAAGTGCGCCTGTATAAACGAAGACTCACGCGCGTTACTCGCTGTTTCCAAGCGCCTGAACGAGGACCCTTTTCATGCCAGACATTACCCTGACCACCTTGCAGAGCCTCAAACTCAAGGGTGAAAAAATCGCCATGCTGACCTGCTATGACGCCACGTTCGCCCAGGCTTGCTGCCAGGCCGGCGTCGAGGTGCTACTGGTAGGCGACTCCCTGGGCATGGTTCTTCAAGGGAATGACAGCACCCTCCCCGTCACGACCGATGAACTCGCCTACCACACCGCCAGCGTCAAACGCGGTAACGAGGGCGCATTCATCATCGCCGACCTGCCGTTCATGGGTTACGCAACGCTTGAGCAGACGTTCCAGAACGCCGGCAAGCTGATGCAGGCCGGGGCACATATGATCAAAGTGGAAGGTGCCGTGTGGCTTGCCGAATCGATCCGCCTGCTGGCTGAACGCGGCGTGCCGGTATGCGCACATATGGGCCTCACGCCACAGTCGGTGAACATCCTCGGTGGTTACAAGGTCCAGGGCCGCAATGAAGCCCAGGCACGGCAGATGCGTGCCGATGCCATCGCCCTGGAGCAGGCCGGCGCCGCGATGATCGTGCTCGAATGCGTGCCAAGCGAGCTGGCGCAAGAGATCACCCAGGCGGTGAAAATCCCGGTGATCGGCATTGGTGCGGGCAGCGCGACTGACGGCCAGGTCCTGGTACTGCACGATATGCTCGGCCTGAACCTCAGCGGCCGCGCACCGAAATTCGTGAAGAACTTCATGGCCGGCCAGGACAGCATCCAGGCCGCGCTGAGCGCCTATGTTGCCGAAGTCAAAGCCGTTACCTTCCCAGGCATCGAACACGGATTCTCTGCATGAACACCGTAAAAACCTTGCGCGAACTGCGGGCCGCCGTCACTCACGCGCGCAGCGCCGGCAAGCGCATCGGCTTCGTGCCCACCATGGGCAACCTGCATGCCGGCCACGCCACGCTGGTGACCCGCGCCGCCGAGCAAGCCGACTTCGTAGTGGCGAGCATTTTCGTCAACCCACTGCAGTTCGGCGCCGGCGAAGACCTGGACAAGTACCCGCGCACCCTCGCCGCCGACCAGGAAAAACTGCTGGTGGCGGGCTGCAACCTGCTATTTGCCCCTACGGTTGACGAGATGTACCCCGGCGGCATGAGCGTGCAGACCCGGGTCAGCGTACCGCAACTGTCCGAAGGCCTGTGCGGCGCCAGCCGTCCGGGTCACTTCGAGGGTGTGGCGACGGTGGTGAGCAAGTTGTTCAACATGGTCCAGCCGGACCTCGCGGTATTCGGGCAAAAGGACTACCAGCAACTGGCGGTGATCCGCGCCATGGTGCGGGACCTGAACATGCCGATCCAGATCATTGGCGAACCCACCGTGCGCGCCGAGGACGGCCTGGCGCTGTCCTCGCGCAACGGTTACCTGAGCGAAGAACAGCGCGCCATTGCCCCGGTGCTGTACCGCAGCCTCAGTCATATCGCCACCGCAATCGAGAACGGCGATCGCGACTTTACCAAGCTGCGTGCCGAGCAGATCCAACACATCGAGGCCGCCGGTCTGCGCATGGACTACCTGGAAGTTCGCCAGGGCCAGCACCTGCGCCCTGCAACTGTCGAGGATCGTGATGTGGTGATCCTCGTTGCCGCTTACCTGGGTGCGACCCGGTTGATCGACAACCTTCACCTAAATCTACCCGCCTGATCCTGGCGATACTCCACTGTAGGAAAGGTTTGTGTGGGAGCGGGCTTGCCCGCGATTGCGGTGGGTCAGCGGCAAATGCATCGACTGACAGTCTGCCATCGCGGGCAAGCCCGCTCCTACATAAACCTGCGCCTACATTGGTTTTGTATCCCCCGCAAAGCCCTCGGTATAAAAAAGTACCGGCCTCTGCACAGACAAAGCCAAGACATATCGACACGCTAGGTTTAATGTAATCGCCCGGCGTTATAGTTAGCGCTGTCTGGAACCCAATCCTTGATCCAAGACTGGACGTTCCGGGTTTAGAAGTGTCCTAAAGGCAGTCCCAGTAATAAAAAGGAAACCCGCAGCGATGGCGTATTACCGCACTCCTCATGACGTTACCGCTCTGCCCGCCTGGCAAGCGCTCAATCAACATCGCCAAGCCATGCAGGATTTCAGCATGCGCGACGCGTTCAATGCCGATCCCCAGCGCTTTACCCAATTCACTTTGAGCAGCTGCGGACTGTTCCTCGATTACTCGAAAAACCTGATCACCCCTGAAACCCGCGACCTGCTGGTGGGCCTGGCCAACGAAGTCGATCTCAAAGGCGCGATCAAGGCGCTGTTCGACGGCGAGCCGGTCAACTCTTCGGAAGGTCGTCCGGCGCTGCACACTGCACTGCGCCGCCCAGTGGGCGACAAACTGTCGGTCAACGGCACCAATATCATGCCCGACGTGCACAAGGTGCTGAACCAGATCACCGATCTGGTGGGGCGCATCCATGATGGGCTGTGGCGCGGCTACACCGAGAAGCCGATCACTGACGTGGTCAACATCGGTATCGGTGGTTCGTTCCTCGGCCCGGAGCTGGTCTCTGAAGCACTGTTGTCCTACGCACACAAAGGCGTGCGCTGCCATTACCTGGCGAATATCGATGGCAGTGAGTTCCACGAACTGACCCAGAAGCTGCGCGCCGAGACCACGCTGTTTATTGTCTCGTCGAAATCCTTCAACACCCTGGAAACCCTGAAAAACGCCCAGGCCGCCCGCGCCTGGTACCTGGCCCAGGGTGGCTCGGAAGCCGAGCTGTATCGCCATTTCATCGCCGTGTCGAGCAACAACGCGGCGGCCGTGGCCTTCGGTATCCGTGAAGAGAACATCTTCCCGATGTGGGACTGGGTCGGCGGCCGTTACTCGTTGTGGTCGGCCATCGGCTTGCCAATCGCCCTGGCTATCGGCATGTCCAACTTCAAGGAACTGCTGTCTGGCGCCTACTCCATGGACCAGCACTTCCAGAACGCCCCATTCGAGCAGAACATGCCCGTGCTACTGGGCCTGCTGGGTGTGTGGTACGGCAACTTCTGGGGCGCGCAGAGCCATGCGATCCTGCCGTACGACCACTATCTGCGTAACATCACCAAGCACCTGCAACAGCTGGACATGGAATCCAACGGTAAAAGCGTGCGCCAGGACGGTAAACCGGTCGCGGTCGACACGGGCCCGGTGATCTGGGGCGGCGTGGGCTGCAACGGCCAGCACGCTTACCACCAGTTGCTGCACCAGGGCACCCAGTTGATCCCGGCCGACTTCATTGTGCCGATCGTCAGCTTCAACCCGGTCTCCGACCATCACCAGTGGCTGTATGCCAACTGCCTGTCCCAGAGCCAAGCGCTGATGCTCGGCAAGACCCGCAGCGAAGCCGAAGCCGAACTGCGTGACAAGGGCATGGCCGAGGAAGAAGTACAGAAACTGGCGCCACACAAAGTGATTCCAGGCAACCGCCCGAGCAACACCCTGGTGGTCGAACGGATCAGCCCGCGTCGCTTGGGCGCACTGGTGGCAATGTATGAGCACAAGGTGTTCGTGCAGAGCGTCATCTGGGGCATCAACGCCTTTGACCAATGGGGCGTGGAGCTGGGCAAGGAACTGGGCAAGGGCGTCTACAACCGCCTGACAGGCGCTGAGGAAACCTCGGCCGAAGATGCCTCGACCCAGGGCCTGATCAACTACTTCCGTGGGCGTCACCGCGGTTGAAGTGATCGGCACTACAATCAGGGATTGAACCTGCATAAACGGCTCCTATAGGGAGCCGTTTATGCTCTTGTGGCCATAACAAGAATAAGGATCCCTGTATGTTCGATATCAGCCAGTTTCCCCATGCCGATGCCGTGCGCCGTGGGGCGCAACTCAGTCAAGCGGACTACCAGCGCCTCTATCGTCAATCCATCGAACACCCCGATACTTTCTGGGCCGAACAGGCCAAGGCCTTGCTCGACTGGATCACGCCCTGGCAGACCGTCCAACACTGCGATATCCACACCGGCGCCGCACAGTGGTTTGCCGGCGGCCAGCTGAACGTCAGCTACAACTGCATTGACCGACACCTGGCGCAACGTGCCGATCAGCCGGCCTTTATCTGGGAAGGCGACGATCCTGCAAACTCTTCCAAAATCACCTACCGCCAACTTCATCAACACGTCAGCCGCCTGGCCAATGTGCTGAAAAGCCGTGGGGTGAAGAAAGGCGATCGGGTGTGTATCTACATGCCGATGATTCCCGAGGCCGCCTACGCGATGCTGGCCTGTACGCGGATTGGCGCGGTGCACTCGGTGGTGTTTGGCGGGTTCTCACCGGACGCCTTGCGCGACCGCATTCTGGATGCCGACTGCCGCACGGTGATCACTGCCGATGAAGGCGTGCGCGGCGGCAGGCCCGTGGCGCTGAAACAGAATGTCGACAAGGCCTTGGCCAGTTGCCCAAATGTCACGACGGTACTGGTGGTGGAACGCACTGGCGCCGCCGTGGCCTGGACCGAGGGGCGCGACCTCAAGTATCAACAGGCCGTTGACGCGGTCAGCGGCGAATGCCCGCCCGAGCCGATGGATGCCGAAGACCCGCTGTTTATCCTCTATACATCCGGCAGTACCGGCAAGCCCAAGGGCGTGCTGCACACCACCGGCGGCTATCTGTTGCAAGCGGCGATGACCTTCAAGTACGTGCTCGATTATCGCGAGGGCGAAGTGTTCTGGTGCACCGCCGATGTCGGCTGGGTTACCGGCCACAGTTACATCGTGTACGGGCCTCTGGCCAATGGCGCTACCTCCCTGATGTTCGAGGGAGTACCGAGCTATCCGGACAGCTCGCGCTTCTGGCAAGTGATCGACAAACATCAGGTGAATATCTTCTACACCGCGCCCACCGCCCTGCGGGCCCTGATGCGTGAGGGCCATGGCCCGCTGGAGAGCACGTCCCGGGCCAGCCTGAGATTGCTCGGCAGTGTCGGCGAGCCGATCAACCCGGAGGCCTGGGAGTGGTATTTCAATGCCGTCGGCGAACAGCGCTGCCCGATTGTCGATACCTGGTGGCAGACCGAGACCGGCGGCATCATGCTCAGCCCGCTGGTCAGCGCCCAACGCATCAAGCCTGGCTGTGCGACCCAGCCGATGTTTGGGGTGCAGCCGGTCTTGCTCGACGAGCAGGGTAAGGAAATCAACGGCGCCGGCAGTGGCGTCCTGGCGATCAAAGCCAGCTGGCCGGGGCAGATCCGTAGCGTGTATGGCGACCCGCAGCGGATGGTCGACACCTACTTCAAACCCTACCCCGGCTATTACTTTACCGGCGACGGCGCACGGCGCGACGAGGATGGCGACTATTGGATCACCGGGCGTATCGATGATGTGATCAACGTCTCCGGCCATCGCATCGGCACCGCCGAGGTGGAAAGCGCGCTGGTGCTGCATGACAAGGTGGCCGAGGCCGCCGTCGTCGGCTATCCCCACGACCTCAAGGGCCAGGGCATCTATGCCTTTGTCACGCCGATGAATGGCGTCGAGCCCAGCGATGAGCTGAAAAAGCACCTGCTGGAACTGGTCAGCAAGGAAATCGGTAGTTTCGCCAAGCCCGAGCTGATCCAATGGGCGCCGGCCTTGCCCAAAACCCGCTCAGGCAAGATCATGCGGCGTATCCTGCGCAAGATCGCCTGCAACGAGCTGGACAGCCTGGGCGATACCTCGACCCTGGCCGATCCCAGTGTGGTCGACGACCTGATCGACAAGCGCCTGAACCGATAGGAACCCCCAAACCGCCATGGAATTTTTGCGCAACCGTATCGAATCCCAGTTGATGAGCCTGACGGGCCTGTCCCTGGGCAACCTGGACCTGGAAAGCCCCAAGGGCGACCCAGGGCTGTTCGGGCCGGGCTCGGTAAGCTGGAAGGTCCATGGCGACTTCAGCAGCATGCTGATCGGTGGCATCAGCGCCTTGATGTTGCAGGCGCTGCACCCCTTGGCGTTGGCCGGCGTGTGGGACCATTCGAACTTTCGCCAGGACATGCTTGGGCGTTTGCGCCGCACTTCGCAGTTTATTTCCGGTACCACCTTTGGCTCACGCCGCGACGCGTTATGGCTGATCGAAAAGGTGCGCACCATCCACCTGCAAGTGGTCGGGCATGCACCTGACGGGCGTCCTTACGCGGCCAGCGATCCCGAATTGCTGACCTGGGTCCACGTCGCCGAAGTCAGCAGCTTTCTCGCGGCGCACCTGCGCTACAAAAACCCGGATTTATCGCCCAGGGATCAGGACCGCTACTACAGCGAAATAGCCCTGGTCGCCGAACAGCTGGGCGCTCGGCATGTGCCGCGCTCACGGCAGGAAATTTCGGATTATCTGCAGCGAATTCGTCCACAACTGCTGTGTGACGAGCGCAGCCGCGAAGTAATGCGCCTGCTGCTCAATGCCCCGGCGCCCAGCACCCTGGCCAAGCCGTTCGGCGCGCTGATGATGCAAGCGGGTATCGATCTGCTTCCGGACTGGGCCAACGACATGCTTGGCCAACAACAAAGCCCGCTGCAGCGCCAACTGATTCGCGCCGGGGTCAGGCGCAGCGCGCCGCTACTACGCTGGGCGATGCGCAATGGCTCGGTGCAGCGCGCCCACAGGCGCATGGGCCTTCTGTAACGCCCCCTTGTAGAGCTCGCTTGCCAGCGAAAATCTTCAACGCTGACGCAATACGCCTGAAGAAACGCGGCGATATTGAGTTTTTCGCGGGCAAGCCCGCTCCTACAAAAGCCGGGACCCACGGGAGCTGTTAAACTTGCGCGCTTCAATTCCCCAGCAAGGCGCGCTCCATGTCGTCCCTGAATCAGGCGCTGCGCGCCGCCCTCGATCACCGCCAAGACCTGCTCGCCGAGCTACATGCCCAAGGTACCGATTGCTATCGGCTGTTCCATGGCAGCCAGGAAGGCGCCGGTGGCCTGACCATCGACCGCTACGGCCCACAATTGATGGTGCAGAGCTTTCACCAGTCCCTGGACAGCGATGCGCTGCTGCAATTGCACCTGATGATCAACCAATTCCTCGGGCTGGAATTGCTGCTGGTCTACAACGACCGCTCCCGAGGCAACTCGCGTATCGACCGTGAAGACACGGTGTACCGCGCCGAACCCGCAGCCCTGGAAGACTTGGTTGGCCATGAATGGGGCCTGAACTATCGCGTGCGCGGTCGCCACCCGGGGCAAGACCCGCTGCTGTTCCTGGACCTGCGCAACACCCGCGGCTGGGTCAAGGCCCACAGTGCCGGCAAAAGCGTGCTCAACCTGTTTGCCTACACCTGTGGCGTCGGCCTCAGCGCGGCGGCCGGTGGGGCCCGCGAAGTGTGCAACCTGGACTTTGCCGAGGGTAACCTGGCAGTCGGTCGCGAAAACGGCGAGTTGAACCCACAGCTGCCACCCATGACGTTTGTACAGTCCGATTACTTCCCGGCAATCCGTCAACTGGCCGGGCTGCCGATCACCCAGCGTCGCGGGCAAAAACTGCCGAGCTACCCGCGCCTGGAACAACGTCAATATGACCTGGTATTGCTCGACCCTCCGGCGTGGGCCAAGAGTGCCTTTGGAACCGTGGACCTGTTGCGTGACTACCAAAGCCTGCTCAAGCCGGCATTGCTGGCCACTGCAGACAATGGCGTGCTGATCTGCTGCAACAACCTGGCAAAAGTCAGCATGGACGACTGGCGCGAGCAGGTCTTGCGCTGCGCTGAAAAGGCCGGCCGACCTGTACGCGACTGGAAAGTGATGACACCCGGCGCTGACTTTCCCTCACAAGACCAACAGCCCCCACTCAAGACCCTGATTCTGCAACTGTAGGATTGTCCTGAAAGGTCTGGCCTGGCGTAATAAAGCTGCGGTTCTTCGGAACCGCAAACCCGTGCCATACTCCAAGGCACTCCGATTGATATAGATGGCGTCACCCATGTCCAAAGGATTGATTCGCGCCGCAGGCGCCTTGCTGACCGCCCTTGCACTCTACAGCTTGCTGGGCTTCCTGATTCTGCCCGGTATTGCGCTTCGCGTGGCCAACCAGCAGTTGGCCAACTACGCCACGGTACCGGCCCGTATCGAGCGTATCGAGCTCAACCCGTTCAGCCTGGAGCTGACCCTCTGGGGCCTGAAAATCGGCGAGCCCGGCAAGGAGCAAGTGGGTTTTGAGCGTCTCTACGCCAACCTGCAGATCGACAGCCTCTGGACACGCGCCCTGCACTTGGCCGATGTGCAACTGGACAAGCCCAAGACCGAAATCCTCTTCGACAAAGCCGGCACGCTCAACCTGGCGCAACTGTTCAAAGTGCCGCCGAGCGAGCCGACCCCCGATGACCCCGACAGCAAACCGTTCCCGCTGCGTATCGAACGCATCAAGCTGGCCGAAGGCTACGTGCACTTTGAAGACGTGCGCCCCAGCGAGCCTATCGAGTTCCTCTACGACAAACTCGACTTTGAGCTGAAAAACCTCAGCACCCTGCCCGAAGACAATGCCGACATGACCCTGGTCGCTGCCGGCCCCGAAGGCGGCCAGATCGACTGGACCGGCAATTTCAGCCTGGTGCCGATCGCGTCCGAAGGTAAGCTCAAGGTCACCGATGGCAAAATGAAGGTCTGGTGGCCCTACGTACGGGACGCCCTGCCTCTGGTCCTGGAAGACGGCATCCTCAACTTCAGTACCGACTACAAGCTGAACCTGGCCAAAGAAACCGAACTGAACCTGACCAACCTCTCCGCGAGCATCGCGCCGTTCGCAATCAAGGCCCCGGATGGGCGGCCACTGGCGCGCCTGGAACGCCTGGATGTCAGCGAAACCTCGATCGACCTGGCCAAGCAGCAAGTGATCGTAGGCAAGATCCGCAGTAACAAACTCGAAACCTGGGCCGCCCGCGAAGCCGATGGCCAACTGGACTGGCAGAAATTGTTCGCCAGTCAGCCAAGCAAGCCGGCCACCAAGCCTGAGCCAGCAACGGCCCCCGCCACCGCCGACTCGCCCAAACCCGCACCGGCAGCACCGAGCAAGCCTTGGCAAGTACTGCTCAAGGATGTGCAACTGCGCAACTACCAGGTGCACTTGGCCGATCGCCAGGTAAAACCCGCTGTGGCGCTGGAACTGGGCCCGCTGAATGTCGATGTACAAGACTTCGACAGCCTCAATCAAAGCCCCTTCACATTGAAGATCGACAGTGGCCTGGGCAAGCAGGGCAAGATCCAGGCAAGCGGCCAAGTCAACCTGAACCCAGTCAGCGCCAAGTTGAAAGTCGACACCAAGGATATCGACCTGCGGGTTGCCCAATCCTATATCAGCCCCTTTATCCGCCTGGAGCTGCGTAGCGGCATGCTGGGCAGCAACCTCGATGTGAACCTCAAGAGTACCGAGCCCCTCGCGCTGCAGATCACCGGCCGTGCGCAAGTGGATCAACTGCACACCCTCGACACCCTCAAGACTCGCGACTTTCTCAAGTGGCAGCGCCTGGTGGTCGAAGGCTTGAACTACCAGCACGGCAACAGCCTGTCGATCGACAAGATCAACCTGCTGCAACCCTATGCGCGCTTTATGATCAACGATGATCGCACCACCAACGTCGACGACCTGCTGATCCCGCAACCGGCCGACAGCGGTGCCAAATCAGCCGCCAAATCCAGCGCGAGCAACGAAAAGCCCCTGGGCATCCGAATCGGCCAGATCGCGATCAACGATGGCTCGGCAAACTTTGCCGACTTCAGCCTTACGCCGAACTTCGCCACGGCGATCCAGCAGCTCAATGGACAGATCGGCACCATCGACAGCCGACAGGCCAAGCCGGCCAGTGTCGATATCAAGGGTAAGGTCGACCGCTATGCGCCTGTGACCATCAAGGGCAGCGTAAACCCGTTTGACCCGATGGCCGCGCTGGATATCGCCACCAGCTTCAAACGCGTCGAGCTGACCACCCTGACACCGTATTCCGGCAAGTTCGCAGGGTTCCGCATCCGCAAGGGCCGGCTCAACCTGGATCTGCACTACGTGATCACCAAGGGCCAGTTGAAGGCCGAGAACAAGGTGGTAGTGGAGCAACTGCAGCTGGGTGAGAAGGTCGACAGCGCGGATGCAGTGGACCTGCCGATTCGCCTGGCGATCGCCTTGCTCAAGGACACTGACGGCAAGATCTCCATCGAGTTGCCAGTGACCGGCGACTTGAACAACCCGCAATTCAGCGTGATGCCGATTGTCTGGCAAACCTTGCGCAACCTGGTAGTGCGTGCGGCGACGGCACCGTTCAAGTTTATTGGCGGGCTGGTAACCGGTGGTGGCGCGCAGGACCTGGGCACCGTGTCGTTCGACGCAGGCTCCAGTGCGTTGAGCAAGGATGCAGAGTCAGCCCTGAACAGCCTCGCCAAGGCCCTCAAGGAGCGCCCTGCCCTACGCCTGGAGATCGAAGGCACCGCAGCAGCCAGCAGCGACGGGCCGTTCCTGGCTGCAGAGCGGCTTGAGCGCGAGTATCAGTACAACTACTACAAGATACTCCAGCGTCGTGGCGACAAAGTCCCAGCCCAGGCGTCGTTGCTTGTAGTACCTGAGAAGGAAAAAGCCCCGCTGCTCGAAGGCATCTATCGCACCCGCTTGAAGCAGCAGCCACCGGCTGAGTGGAAAGACCTGGGCAGCGATGAGCGCTCGGCGAAGCTGCGCGACGGCGTGATCAAGTTCTGGAGTGGCAGCGACGTGCTGCTACGCCAACTGGGCCAGGACCGTGCCAGTACGATCAAGGACTATCTGGTCGACAAGGGCCAGTTGGAAGATGACCGGGTGTACTTCATTGATGCCAACCTGGGGCAGGCCGAGAAAGATGGCCGGGTTGTCACACCCATGCATCTGGATGCCGAGTAACTACCAGGCACCAGAGATCTGAATGTGGGAGCTGGCTTGCCTGCGATGGCGGTGTATCAGCAGCAAATAGGCTGACTGAACCACCGCTATCGCAGGCAAGCCAGCTCCCACATTTGCTCTCCATAATCTGCAACCCACAATAAAACGGGCCCCGACACAAGTGCCGGGGCCCGTAGTGACCACATCCCTGTGGTCGGTCGCATGAACCTGTAAGGTGCATCGAGCGGATATCTGCCTCGCTCTCGGCCGCCTGGGTCCAGTCGAACTGTTACGCGTTACTCTGCTTTCAGGCCATCGGCCGATACAGCTTTAACGCCTTTGATTTTCTTGGTGATATTCACCGCAGTGGTTTTCTGCGCTTCAGTCACAGCGACCGAAGAGGACAGGGAAACCACGCCCTTGTTGGTTTCGACTTTGATGTCGGTACCAGGAATGCCTTTCTCGGTTACCAGGTCAGCTTTCACTTTGGTAGTGATCCAGGTATCCGAAGTGGATTCTTTGGCGCCTGCTGCTGCGCTTTTGGTTTTGTCGATGTTGTCTGCCTTGGTAGCGCCGCCAGCCAGCAGGCCGTCAGCAGAAACCGCGGTTACACCTTTGATTTTCTTGGTGATCGCTACAGCGGTTGCTTTCTGCGAATCCGAAATAGCTACAGTCGACGACAGGGAAACCACACCTTTGTTGGTTTCAACCTTGATGTCCGAACCTGGAATGCCTTTTTCGGTCAGCAGATCAGACTTAACTTTGGTGGTGATCCAAGTATCCGAAACACTTTCTTTTGCCTTGGTGGCTTCACCAGCCGCCAGGGTCATTGGAGCTTGGGAAGTCTGGGCAAAGGCCACGTTAGCACCCATGGCCAGGGTCAGAGCGGTAGCAGTAGCGAGAGCGAACTTCTTCATACGAGTAACTCCTGTTTTATTGAAAGTCTGCAGTGTGTGAACCTTGATGCTGCAGCGTTAACAGGAATATTGCAGGCAGTGTGCCAAGTCCAAAAAATGAAATAAGTCCTTATAAAACAACAAGTTAATAAAATCAGTCTTTTTCGAAATCGTGCAACTTGCATGAAGACCTTCGTGCCTGCATGCAAGTTGCGGCTTTTGCCCTGGGCTAAACGGCTGATTTACCTTCACTTTCCTACAGCGATAAAAAAAGGACTCCGAAGAGTCCTTTTTTCAGCGTGAAGCCTGGGAGTAATTAAACGCCCGAAGCCTTGGCTGCTGCTACGTCCTTGATGGACAGCTTGATACGGCCGCGGTTGTCCACGTCCAGTACCAGCACTTCCACTTCCTGGCCTTCTTTCAGGATATCGGTCACTTTCTCAACGCGAGCGTCGCTCAGCATGGAGATGTGAACCAGACCGTCCTTACCAGGCAGGATGTTGACGAATGCGCCGAAGTCGACGATGCGCTCAACCTTACCGACGTAGATCTTGCCGATCTCGGCTTCAGCGGTGATACCCAGTACGCGCTGACGTGCTGCTTCAGCCGCTTCCTTGGTTTCGCCGAAGATCTTGATCGAACCGTCGTCTTCGATATCGATCGAGGCCTTGGTTTCTTCACAGATCGCACGGATGGTCGCGCCGCCTTTACCGATAACATCACGGATTTTGTCGGTATCGATTTTCATCGCGATCATGGTCGGAGCATTTTCCGACAGCTCGGTGCGGGACTGACCAATGATCTGGTTCATCTGACCGAGGATGTTCAGGCGCGCTTCCAGGGCTTGGCCCAGGGCGATCTCCATGATCTCTTCGGTGATGCCCTTGATCTTGATGTCCATCTGCAGCGCGGTAACACCTTTGGCGGTACCGGCTACTTTGAAGTCCATGTCGCCCAGGTGGTCTTCGTCACCCAGGATGTCGGTCAGGACGGCGAACTTCTCGCCTTCTTTAACCAGACCCATGGCGATACCGGCAACCGGCGCCTTCATCGGCACACCAGCGTCCATCAGAGCCAGGGAAGCACCGCAAACGGAAGCCATGGAGCTGGAACCGTTGGACTCGGTGATTTCTGACACAACACGGATGGTGTATGGGAACACGTCAGCGGCAGGCAGCATGGCCTGGACCGAACGACGGGCCAGACGGCCGTGACCGATTTCGCGACGACCAGCGCCACCCATGCGACCACACTCGCCCACCGAGAACGGAGGGAAGTTGTAGTGCAGCATGAACGGGTCTTTTTTCTCGCCTTCCAGGGTGTCCAGCAGTTGTGCGTCACGGGCGGTGCCCAGGGTCGCGACTACCAGAGCCTGGGTTTCACCACGGGTGAACAGGGCCGAACCGTGGGTCTTGGGCAGAACGCCGACTTCGATGTTCAGCGGACGCACGGTGCGGGTGTCACGGCCATCGATACGTGGCTTGCCGTTAACGATGTTTTCGCGAACGGTGCGGTATTCGATTTCACCGAAGGCTGCTTTGACTTCGCTGGAGGAAGGCTGGCCTTCTTCACCGGACAGCTTGGCAACAACCTGGTCCTTCAACTCACCCAGGCGAGCATAACGGTCGGCCTTGATGGTGATGGTGTAGGCGTCGGAGATCTGTGCGCCGAACTCGGAGCGGATAGCGCCCAGCAGTTCGGTGGCTTCTGGCTGAGGAGCCCAGGTCCAGGTCGGCTTGGCGGCTTCGGCAGCCAGTTCTTTAACGGCGTTGATCACAACCTGGAACTCGTCGTGAGCAAACAGTACGGCGCCCAGCATCTGGTCTTCAGTCAGCTCTTTGGCTTCCGATTCAACCATCAACACGGCTTCCGAGGTACCGGCAACGACCATGTCCAGGCTCGAAGCTTTCAGTTGCTCGTAAGTCGGGTTCAGCAGGTAGCCGGTGCTTTCGTGGAACGCAACGCGAGCTGCGCCGATCGGGCCATCGAACGGAATGCCAGAGATCGCCAGGGCAGCCGAAGTACCGATCATCGCAGCGACGTCCGGATCGGTTTTTTTGCTGGTGGACAGAACGGTGCAGACAACCTGCACTTCGTTCATGAAGCCTTCTGGGAACAGCGGACGGATCGGACGGTCGATCAGTCGGGAAGTCAGGGTTTCTTTCTCGGAAGGACGGCCTTCACGCTTGAAGAAACCGCCAGGGATCTTACCGGCAGCGTAAGTCTTTTCCTGGTAGTGAACAGACAGAGGGAAGAAACCCTTGCCTGGATCGGCTTGCTTGGCACCAACGACGGTCACCAATACGCTGACGTCGTCGTCAACGGTGACCAGCACTGCGCCGGAGGCCTGACGGGCGATACGGCCTGTCTCGAGGGTAACGGTCGACTGACCGAACTGGAATTTTTTGATTACCGGGTTCACGGTGTCCTACCTTCTTTGTGGCTCTTGGGGAACTTGTCTTCTTGCGAAATTCTTGGGCAATGTCGGGAGTCGGCCCAACCCTTGTCCAGGGTAAAACGTGTATCCAGATAAAACTTGAGGCTGGGAGCCTGCCATGGGCCAGCGGGAATCCCACTGACACACGGCAAACAACCAACCTCTAGCGCAATCGCTGATTAGCGACGCAGACCCAGGCGACCGATCAGAGCCTGATAACGACCCAGATCCTTGCCTTTCAGGTAGTCCAGCAGCTTACGACGCTGGTTTACCATGCGGATCAGACCACGACGGGAGTGGTGATCTTTACCGTTGGCCTTGAAGTGACCTTGCAGCTTGTTGATGTTGTGGGTCAGCAGTGCAACTTGCACTTCTGGCGAACCAGTGTCACCAACAGCTTGCTGATAGTCAGCTACGATTTGTGCTTTTTCTTGAACGTCGAGAGCCATGAGGCAATCCTTTTTTCAGGAAACCACCCAAAGGGCAGTTTCAACAGGCCAGGGACAAATCCCTGTATCTAAAAATGAGTGTTGACCGTGCCTGTTAACAGCCACACTCGTTCGGTCATTCTGACCGAATCAGCCGACGCGGCGCGATGCGCCCGTCTTCGCTCACTTCACCGATACCGATAAAGCGACCGTTGTGATCTTGTACCCGCACCATGCCGAACTTCGGCGCATCCGGAGCGCGTACCGGTTGGCCGTTAAGCCAGTAGAACGCGCTGTGCTCCGAAAAGTGCAGCAATGGCCAATCCAGCAAACCGCTGTCCGATGGCATCAGGAAGCGATCAACTGCTTCGTTGCCGCCTTCGGCATGCACGGCTTCCAACTCTTCCAGCGTGACCGTCTGGGCCAGGGTGAAAGGGCCTGCCTGGGTGCGTCGCAGTTCTGCAACGTACGCGCCGCAACCGAGCTGTTCACCAATATCTTCCACCAGGGTACGGATATAGGTGCCTTTGCTGCAGTCCACGGCCAAACGGGCAGTGTCGCCTTCACAGGCGAGCAATTCCAAGCGCGCAATAGTAACAGAACGCGGTTCACGCTCCACTACTTCGCCCGCACGTGCCAGCTTGTAAAGAGGCTGGCCATCACGCTTGAGAGCCGAGTACATCGGCGGTATCTGACTGATTTGCCCACGAAAAGCGGGTAAGGCGGCCTCAATATCTGCACGACCAACGGTCACGTCGCGAACCTGCAGAACATCACCTTCGGCATCAGCCGTGGTGGTGGTCTTGCCCAGTTGCATCAGGGTTTCGTAACCCTTGTCCGAATCGAGCAGGTATTGGGAGAACTTGGTGGCCTCGCCAAAGCACAATGGCAATACGCCAGTGGCCAAGGGGTCGAGGCTACCGGTGTGCCCGGCCTTCTCTGCATTGAGCAGCCAGCGGACCTTCTGCAAAGCGGCATTGGAGGTAAAGCCAATGGGCTTGTCGAGCAGGATGATGCCGCTGACGTTACGACGGATACGTTTGACCTGAGCCACCGCTTACTCCTTGGCGTCTTCAGGTGTGGACGGATGCTGATTGTCTTCAGCCACTGCACGCTCGATCAGGGCCGACAGATGCGCACCACGCACGACGCTTTCGTCGTAGTGGAAGTGCAATTGGGGCACGCTACGCAGCTTCATCTCGCGGGCCAACTGCATACGCAGGAAACCTGCGGCGGAGTTGAGCACCTTGATGCTTTGCGCGATCTCTTCGCTGTTGTCCTGGCCCATCACGGTGATGAAGATCTTGGCGTGACCGACGTCACGGCTCACTTCAACAGCAGTGATGGTGACCAGGCCAACGCGCGGGTCTTTGACTTCGCGACGGATCAGTTGGGCCAGCTCGCGCTGCATCTGATCGCCGATACGCTGGGTACGGCTGTATTCTTTTGCCATGTCTTGTTACCTGTTACTGCCACACGGTGAAACCCGTGGGGTCTGAAAGCGGCAAACGCCCGGCCTGACAAAAGCCAGACCGGGCGTTGCGTTTAGAGTCCGGACACAGCGCGGGGCATTTGCATGCCCACACGCGGCGTGGCTCCTGAAGTGCGCGAGTTAGAGGCTGCGAGCAACCTGGACCTTCTCGTAAACTTCGATCTTGTCGCCAGGCTTGACGTCGTTGTAGCTCTTGACGCCGATACCGCATTCCATGCCGGCACGTACTTCAGAAGCGTCATCCTTGAAGCGGCGCAGGGATTCCAGCTCGCCTTCGAAGATAACGATGTCTTCACGCAGTACACGGATTGGACGGTTACGGTGCACAGTACCTTCGATAACCATGCAACCGGCGATCGCGCCGAACTTCGGCGAACGGAACACGTCACGAACTTCGGCGATACCCAGGATATTCTCCCGGACGTCACTGCCAAGCATGCCGGTAAGGGCCTTCTTGACGTCTTCGATGATGTCGTAGATGACGTTGTAGTAACGCATGTCCAAGCCTTCCTGCTCGACGATCTTCCGTGCGCCAGCATCGGCACGCACGTTGAAGCCGAACAGTACAGCGTTGGAAGCCAGTGCCAGGTTGGCGTCGGACTCGGTGATACCACCGACACCGCCACCGACAACACGCACTTGCACTTCGTCGTTACCTAGGCCGTTCAAGGCGCCGTTCAACGCTTCGAGGGAACCACGGACGTCAGATTTGAGGACGATGTTGAGCGTCTTCTTCTCTGCCTGGCCCATGTTCTCGAAGATGTTTTCCAGCTTGCCGGCGTGAGCACGGGCCAGTTTGACTTCGCGGAACTTGCCTTGACGGAACAGAGCCACTTCACGGGCTTTCTTCTCGTCCGACAATACGCTCATCTCGTCGCCAGCGTCCGGGGTACCGTCCAGGCCGAGGATCTCGACAGGGATGGATGGACCCGCTTCCTTGATTGGCTTGCCGTTCTCGTCGAGCATGGCACGTACACGGCCATAGTTCGAACCGACCAGCACCATGTCGCCTTGGCGCAGGGTACCGTCTTGAACCAGAACGGTAGCAACCGGGCCACGACCTTTGTCGAGACGCGATTCAACCACAACACCACGACCCGGGGCCGATGGGGTTGCTTTGAGTTCCAGGACTTCGGCTTGCAGCAGAACAGCTTCGAGCAGTTCGTCTACGCCAGTACCGACCTTCGCCGAAACCGAAACGAACGGCGTATCACCGCCCCACTCTTCGGAAGTCACACCGTGAACCGACAGTTCGCTACGGATGCGATCAAGATCAGCGCCCGGCTTGTCGATTTTGTTCACGGCAACAACCAGTGGAACACCAGCGGCCTTGGCGTGCTGGACAGCTTCAATGGTCTGCGGCATTACGCCGTCGTCCGCTGCAACTACCAGGATCACGATGTCGGTCGCCTTGGCACCACGGGCACGCATTGCGGTAAACGCGGCGTGACCTGGGGTGTCAAGGAAGGTGACCATGCCGCGCTCGGTTTCAACGTGGTATGCACCGATGTGCTGGGTGATACCACCGGCTTCGCCGGCAGCTACCTTGGCACGACGGATGTAGTCGAGCAGCGAGGTCTTACCATGGTCAACGTGGCCCATTACGGTCACGACTGGCGCACGGGAGAAGGTCTCGCCTTCAAACTTAAGGGACTCGGCCAGGGAGTCTTCCAGGGCGGTGTCGCTGACCAGGGTCACTTTGTGGCCCAGTTCTTCGGCTACCAGTTGAGCAGTTTCCTGGTCAAGCACCTGGTTGATGGTCGCTGGAGTACCCAGTTTGAACATGAACTTGATGATTTCAGCAGCCTTGACCGACATCTGATTGGCCAAATCGCCAACAGTGATGGTCTCACCGATCTGCACATCACGCACGACAGGGCCGGTTGGGCTCTGGAAACCGTGGGCGTTGCGTTTCTTCAGCTTGGCCTTGCCGCGACCACCACGACGGAAGCCATCGCTTTCTTCGTCGGTGGTACGTGGCGCAACGCGTGGAGCAGGCGCTTTCTCTTTGACCGAGGCACGATGCGGAGCGTTTTTACGCTCGCCATCGCCACCACCACTGCGACGATTGTTATCGTCGGCACGGGGCTTGTCCGGACGACGAGGTTCGTCGCGCTTGCGAGCGTCAGCAGCAGGTGCTGGCGCAGCGGCAACCGGAGCAGCCTCACGCACAGCTTCAACAGGCGCTGCAGGAGCGGCGACTGCATCAGTAGCGGATTGCGCAGCAGCAGGCTGGCGACGCGCTTCTTCTTCGGCGCGACGCTTGGCTTCTTCTTCAGCCTTCTGACGTGCAGCATTTTCTACTGCGCGACGTTCGTCCATGTCGCGTTTGCGCTCGGCTTCGATTTCTTCCGGGCTGCGCTGTACGAAGACTTTCTTCTTACGCACTTCAACGCTGATGCTCTTGCTACCAGCCACCCGCAGGGTGCTGGTTGTTTTGCGCTGCAATGTAATCTTGCGCGGTTCTTCCACTTTCGCCTTGTGGCTGCTTTTCAAGTGAGTCAGCAACGATTGCTTCTCACTGTCGCTCACATGTTCCTCGGCGGCGGTGTGCGGCAGACCTGCCTCACGCATCTGCTGCAACAGGCGCTCTACCGGTGTTTTGACCTCATCGGCCAGTTGTTTCACCGTGACTTGCGTCATGCACTTCTCTCCTCAGGCCGCGCCTAATTACTCGAACCAATGGGCTCGGGCGGCCATGATCAACTTGCCGGCACGATCATCGTCAATGCCGTCGATGTCGAGCAGGTCGTCAATAGACTGCTCGGCCAGGTCTTCGCGGGTAACTACGCCGCGCACCGCCAGTTCCATCGCCAAATCCTTGTCCATACCCTCAAGCGAGAGCAGGTCTTCGGCCGGATGGGCGTCTGCCAGCTTTTCCTCAGTAGCGATGGCTTTAGTCAACAAACGATCCTTGGCCCGAGCGCGAAGCTCGTTGACGGTGTCTTCGTCAAAGCCATCGATGTTGAGCATTTCCTCCACCGGTACGTAGGCAATCTCTTCCAGGCTGGTGAAGCCTTCATCTACCAGCACCTGTGCCAGGTCTTCGTCGACTTCCAACTCGTCGATGAAGTTGCGCAGGATATCGCCGGTTTCTGCTTGCTGCTTAGCCTGGATGTCCGATTCGGTCATGACGTTCAGGGTCCAGCCAGTCAACTGGCTGGCCAGACGCACGTTCTGACCACCACGACCGATGGCCTGGGCCAGATTGTCTGCGCCAACGGCGATGTCCATTGCATGGGCATCTTCGTCAACAATAATTGCCGCAACTTCGGCCGGGGACATGGCGTTGATCACGAACTGCGCAGGGTTATCGTCCCACAGCACGATATCCACGCGCTCACCGCCCAATTCGCCCGACACTGCCTGGACGCGCGAACCGCGCATACCAATGCAAGCGCCTTGCGGGTCGATGCGTTTGTCCTTGGAGCGGACCGCGATCTTGGCACGCGAACCCGGGTCGCGGGACGCAGCCATGACTTCGATCAGGCCTTCGGCAATTTCCGGCACTTCGATACGGAACAGCTCGATCAACATTTCTGGCGCAGTACGCGACAGGATCAGTTGAGGGCCACGGTTCTCAGTGCGGATTTCCTTGAGCAGCGCACGCAAACGCACGCCAACACGGAAGGTTTCGCGGGAAATGATGTCTTCACGGGCCAGCAACGCTTCTGCGTTGTTACCCAGGTCGACGATCACGTTGTCGCGGGTCACTTTTTTCACGGTGCCGGAGATGATTTCCCCCAGGCGCTCGCGATAGGCGTCAACAACTTGGGCGCGCTCGGCTTCGCGGACCTTTTGCACGATGACTTGCTTGGCAGTCTGTGCAGCGATGCGGCCGAACTCGATGGACTCGATCTTTTCCTCGACGACGTCACCAACCTGGGCACCAGGATGCGTTTGCGCAACCTTGCTTGGCCAGGTTTCGATGGCCGGATCATCAAGATCGGCTTCTTCGACGACCGTCCAGCGACGGAAAGTCTCATAGGCTCCGGTGTGGCGGTTGATTTCCACACGCAGATCAACTTCGTCTTCAAACCGCTTTTTGGTAGCAGTGGCCAGGGCCAGCTCCAGCGCTTCAAAAATCACGTTTGCCGGTACGCCCTTTTCATTGGATACCGACTCAACAACCAGCAGTACTTCTTTGCTCATCGTACGCCTCGCCTTTCGCAAGCCATTGGATCCGCGGGATCCGCAGTTTCTGGCACGTCTCAGTCAAAACTGGGAATAATGTTGGCCTTGTCGATCATATCGATCGGCAACAGGAACTCGTGGTCTTCTACCTGCACCACTACATCCTGTTCTTCTACACCGCGCAGAAGGCCCTGAAAGTTGCGTCGCCCTTCGAAAGGAGATCGCAGCTTGATCTTCACTTGTTCACCGGCATATTTAGCAAACTGCTCAATAGTGAACAGTGGGCGTTCCATGCCTGGCGAGGAAACTTCGAGGGTGTATTCAACGGCGATCGGATCTTCAACATCCAGAACACCGCTGATCTGACGGCTGACGATGGCACAATCGTCCACCAGCACACCGCCCTCTTTATCGATATAAACGCGCAACATTGAGTGGCGACCTTGAGCCGAAAACTCAACACCCCAGCATTCATAGCCTAGGGCCACGACCACCGGGGCCAGCAAGGCCTGCAACTCTTCTAGCTTGCTCGACACCTGAACCCCCTCGTGCATGTATGTGCATGCTGTGCAAAATAAAAAAATGGGCGAAACGCCCATCCTTGAAACGCCGTCGAACAGCGGCGTTGAAAGTGTCCAGCTAACAAAAAGCCCCTTAAAAGGGGCTCCGCTAAAACTGGTTGCGGGGGCCGGATTTGAACCGACGACCTTCGGGTTATGAGCCCGACGAGCTACCAGACTGCTCCACCCCGCGACAAAGCTGGGGCGGAAGTATACGACCGATCCCTTACAGGGTCAATGTAACCTTCCACCTACAAGAAAGCCCGCAACAGCGGGCTCTCCTGATAATTGGTACCGAGAAGGGGACTCGAACCCCTACACCCTATGGGCACAACCACCTCAAGGTTGCGTGTCTACCAATTCCACCACCTCGGCAATACAGCGTTTACAACCTTCTTACTTCTGCTCTTGAGCTGGAGGCACGTCAGTCGCTGGAGTAGCCGACTTTTGCTCTTGAAGCACCGGGACATCATCAGAAGCCGGTTTTGCCTTTGGAACTTCCAACACTGCTGGATCTGGCAAACCTGCTTGAGTCAGCACATGAGCTTTCTCTTTAGCAAAGTAACCTAACCCCAGGCTGGTCATGAAGAAACCGGCGGCAAGTATAGCAGTAAACTTACTAAGAAAGGTAGAGGAACCTTGGCTTCCGAACACAGTATTTGAAGCACCTGCCCCGAAAGACGCACCAGCGTCCGCACCTTTACCCTGTTGCAGCAATACCAGGGCAACAACGCCCAGTGCACCCAACAGATGAAAAACGACTACGACTGTTTCCAGCATTTTCTCAGTTTCCCGCGGCGCGACAAATCGCACCGAACTCATCTGCATTCAGGGAAGCTCCACCAATGAGCCCCCCATCGATATCCGGCATGCCGAACAGTTCGACCGCATTGGCCGCCTTCACGCTGCCGCCGTATAGAAGCCGCACACCTTGCGCGACCTCAGAATTCTCTGCCGCCAACTGCGCGCGGATGGCTGCGTGCACATCCTGCGCCTGTTGCGGTGTAGCAGTCAGCCCGGTGCCAATGGCCCAGACCGGCTCGTAAGCAATCACTGCCTTTGCAAAGGCACCGACACCCAGCTCCTCGATGATACTGCCAAGCTGACGCGAGACAACTTCAAGAGTTTTACCCGATTCACGCTGCTCGAGGGTCTCCCCTATGCACAACACTGGAATCAGGCCACAAGCCTGTGCCGCTGCGAACTTGCGGTTGAGTGTCCCATCACGCTCGCCCATCATCTGACGGCGCTCGGAGTGCCCAACGAGCACATAGGAACAACCCGCATCAACCAGCTGACTCGGTGCAATCTCACCGGTCAACGCACCCTGCATGGCTTCTACTGCGGAGTTCTGTGCGCCGACCTGAATCGACTTGCCTTTCAAGCCATCAACCACTTGGTTGATATGCAAGCAAGGCGGGAATACCGCAATATCGACACCGCTCGGCAGGGCCAAGTGACGAAGGCCATTGACCAGCTCAGCGACACTGGCGCGGGTACCGTGCATCTTCCAGTTACCAGCTACCATAGTGCGACGCATGCTGTACCTCGTCGGTCAAAGTGGGCGCAGATGTTACCCAACCGCATCAACACTGGCAAGCCGAATTCAGGCGCAAACTTCAGTTACCAGTTTTGCCAGCTCTTCGGCGTAGCCGCGAACCTGTATTTCGTCATCACCTTCGACCATGACACGCACCAAAGGCTCGGTCCCCGACTTGCGCAACAAGACCCGACCACGGCCCGCCATCGCGACGGTAACGCGCTCACAGGCTTCCTTGATAGCCGGATGCTCGATAGGGTTTTCACCCCCCGCGAAACGCACATTGAGCAATACTTGAGGACACTTGCGCAGCGCCTGACGCGCCTGGGCCAGGCTTTCTTCACGGCGACGCAAGGCAAGCAGTACCTGCAACGCGGCGATGATCGCATCACCGGTGGTGGTGTGCTGGAAGCACACGACATGCCCCGAGTTCTCGCCACCGACCACCCAGTTACGCTCCAGCAACTCGGCAATCACGTAGCGGTCGCCAACATTGGCGCGCACAAACGGAATCCCCAGATCTGCCAGGGCCAACTCCAGCCCCAGGTTACTCATCAAGGTACCGACGACGCCGCCTTGCAGCTTGTTACGCTCATGCAGGTCACGAGCGATGATGAACAAAAGGTCGTCACCGTCGACGATGGCGCCGGTATGATCAACCATCAGCACGCGGTCACCGTCGCCATCAAAGGCAATACCCAGGTCCGCGTGCTCAGCCAATACCGCCGCCTGCAATTGCCCCATGTGGGTAGAACCGCAGTTATCGTTGATGTTCAGGCCGTTGGGCTGGGCCGACAGTACTGTGACCTCGGCGCCCAATTCCTTGAATACGCTGGGAGCAACCTTGTAGGTCGCACCATGGGCGCAGTCGATGACCACCTTGAGCCCGGCAAAATTGGTGCTGGTAGGCACGCTGCTTTTGCAAAACTCGATATAACGACCCGAAGCGTCGTTGATCCGCGAAACCTTGCCCAGCTTGCTCGACTCGACGACCGTCATTGGCGCATCCAGCAACTCTTCAATCATGTGCTCGATCTCGTCCGGCAGCTTGGTGCCCTGGCCCGAGAAAAACTTGATGCCGTTGTCATCATGGGGATTGTGCGAAGCGCTAATCACAATCCCAGCCTCAGCGTGAAAGGTACGCGTGAGGTAAGCGATCGCCGGCGTAGGCATCGGCCCCAGCAACATCACGTCAGCCCCTGCAGCAGAAAGACCCGCTTCCAGCGCAGACTCGAACATGTAACCAGAGATCCGCGTGTCCTTACCAACCAGGATGCGACATGCCCCCATGCTCCGAAAAGCCATCCCGGCCGCCCAGCCCAGCTTGAGCATGAAATCCGGAGTGATCGGGAACTCGCCGACCCGACCACGAATACCGTCGGTGCCAAAATATTTCTTTGTCATAAGTGCTCCATCATTCTTATTCGGCTGATTCTACCACTTCGATCATCCGTACTACGTCAACAGTCTCGGCCACATCGTGCACTCGCAGAATGCGCGCGCCCTTGGCAACGGCCAAAGCCGCCAGGGCCAGTCCGCCATGCAGGCGCTCGCCCACGGGACGATTCAAGGCCATGCCTATCATGCTCTTGCGCGACACCCCAACCAACAGGGGACGACCAAGGGCATGCAGCGATTGCATATGTTTGAACAAGCTCAAGTTGTGCTGCAGGGTTTTGGCAAAACCAAACCCGGGGTCGAGAATGATCCGCTCAGGCGCAATCCCCGCAGCGGCGCATTGGGCAATGCGACCTGCAAGAAATTCCGTCACTTCTTCAACAATGTTGTCGTAGTGCGGGGCGTCCTGCATCGTCCCGGGCTCGCCGAGCATATGCATCAGGCAGACAGGCAGCCCAGTGGCCGCAGCAGCATCCAGCGCGCCGTCACGCTGCAACGAGCGCACGTCGTTGATCAACCCTGCCCCAAGCCGCGCGGTTTCGCGCATGACAGCAGGGGTCGAGGTGTCTACCGAAATGATTACATCCAGTTCGCGATGGATTCGCTCGACAACCGGCGCAACACGCTCCATCTCCTCCAATGGGGAAACAGCACGCGCTCCTGGCCGGGTCGATTCGCCACCCACATCGATAAGAGTCGCACCGGCAGCGACCATCGCCGCTGCATGGCGCAATGCCGCATCCAGCTGGCTGAAGCGACCACCGTCGGAAAAGGAATCAGGGGTTACATTGAGAATGCCCATAACGTGAGTACGGGCCAAATCAAGAACCCGGCTGCCGCAAGGCAACCGGGTAGAGGGCGACGCAGAAGTCATTTCAAGCCTTAAAGGTCGGCAGCCGGGCCGCCGATTGGGTTTTCCGGGCGCTCGTTCTGTACCACTGGCGGCGTGCCTGAAGTACCCGAACCGCCTTCCCAATCACGAGGCTCACGAGGCGTACGACCAGCCATGATGTCGTCGATCTGCTCGGCATCGATGGTCTCGTACTTCATCAGGGCATCAGCCATGGCGTCGAGCTTGTCGCGGTTATCGGTAAGGATCTGCTTGGCCGTGCCGTAGCACTGGTCAATGATGCTGCGCACTTCGGAGTCGATCAGCTTGGCTGTCTCGCCGGAGAAGCTGGCACTTTGACCGCCGCCGCCACGACCCAGGAACACTTCACCCTCTTCCTCGGCATACATCAGCGGGCCGAGTTTTTCCGACAGACCCCACTTGGTGACCATATTCCGCGCAATCTGGCTGGCACGCATGATGTCGTTGGACGCGCCGGTGGTTACACCGTCAAAACCCAAGGTCATCTCTTCAGCGATACGACCGCCGTACAGCGAACAGATCTGGCTGATCAGGGCGCGCTTGGAGAGGCTGTAGCGATCCTCTTCCGGCAGGAACATGGTGACACCCAGCGCCCGACCACGAGGAATGATCGATACTTTGTAGACCGGGTCGTGCTCAGGCACAACGCGACCGACAATGGCGTGACCGGCTTCGTGATAAGCAGTGTTCTGCTTCTCTTTCTCGGACATGACCATGGATTTGCGCTCGGCGCCCATCATGATCTTGTCTTTGGCCAGTTCGAACTCTTTCATCTCGACGATACGCTTGCCGGTACGGGCAGCGAACAGCGAAGCCTCGTTCACCAGGTTAGCCAGGTCGGCACCAGAGAAACCAGGAGTACCACGGGCAATCACGCCCGGAGCCACGTCGTCGCCCATTGGCACTTTGCGCATATGGACCTTGAGAATCTGCTCACGGCCACGGATATCTGGCAAGCCAACCACAACCTGACGGTCGAAGCGGCCCGGACGCAGCAGCGCCGGGTCAAGTACGTCAGGACGGTTGGTGGCGGCAATCACGATGATGCCATCGTTCATTTCAAAGCCGTCCATCTCCACCAGCAACTGGTTGAGGGTCTGCTCACGCTCGTCGTGACCACCGCCCATACCAGCACCACGATGGCGACCGACAGCGTCGATTTCATCGATAAAGATGATGCAAGGCGCGTGTTTCTTGGCCTGCTCGAACATGTCACGCACACGGCTTGCACCTACGCCGACAAACATCTCGACGAAGTCGGAACCGGAAATGGTGAAGAACGGCACCTTGGCTTCGCCGGCAATCGCCTTGGCAAGCAGGGTTTTACCGGTACCTGGAGGACCGACCATCAGCACACCGCGAGGAATACGGCCGCCCAGGCGCTGGAACTTGCCCGGATCGCGCAGGAACTCGACCAGTTCGCCAACTTCTTCCTTGGCTTCGTCGCAACCTGCAACGTCAGCCAGGGTCGTTTTCACCTGATCTTCGGAAAGCAGGCGCGCCTTGCTCTTGCCGAAGCTCATCGGCCCGCCCTTGCCCCCCGCGCCGCCTTGCATCTGGCGCATGAAGAACATGAAAACGGCGATAATCACCAGGATCGGGAAGCTGGCAACCAGCAACTGTGTCCAGATGCTCTGCTGCTCAGGCTGCTTGCCCTCGACGACCACCTTGTTATCCACCAGGTCGCCGATCAGGCCATTGTCCTGGATCGCCGGACGAATGGTCTTGAAGCTGTCGCCATCGTTGCGTTTGCCAGTGATCACGTAGCCATCAACCGCCACGCGCTCGACCTTGCCATCCTTAACTTGCTGGATGAAGTCGGAATAGTTGAGGGTCTGCGGCTCGTTAGGGCTGGAGAAGTTGTTCATCACCGTCACCAGGACAGCCGCGATGATCAACCACAGGATCAGATTCTTTGCCATATCGTTCAATTAACTACCCTCTGAAGCAAGCTCCGCTACTGGCGCGCGCTTCGCATGATATTCACCGGCCTAACTTACTACATTACCTACAACTCTGGCAGGCGCCGTCTGTAACCCTTTGTGAAACTTTGACTACACAATATTCGTAAAGCTTCATGACGAAAGCGATATAAAAAAACCTATCGCCTACCTCCAATTCCTCAAAAACGCTCTTCGCTCGCAGCGCCCTCGACACCGCGGAAGCCGCGGCACAGCAAATACTGCTCCCTGGACCTGTCCCGGGAAGAGTCAGGCTTGCGCGTCTGCACCTTGTCGAACAACTTGCGGATGTTCTTGTGGTACTCGTCAAACCCTTCGCCCTGGAAGACCTTCACGAGGAAATCTCCACCTGGACGCAAAACCCGACCCGCCAAATCCAGCGCCAACTCACAGAGGAACATAGCGCGCGGCATATCGACGGCCGGTAATCCACTCATATTGGGGGCCATGTCGGAAATCACAAGGTCTACCTGCGAATTTCCTACCGCTTCAAGGATCTGCGCAAGTACGGCGTCCTCGGTGAAGTCACCATGAACAAAGGTCACATCCGGGATGCTGTCCATTTCCAGGATGTCGGATGCGATCAGACGCCCCTGCCCACCAATCAGACGACTGGTCACCTGGGACCAGCCACCCGGGGCGGCGCCCAGGTCAATAACGCTCATGCCCGGGCGGATCAACTTGTCCTTGTCCTGGATCTCCAGCAGCTTGTAACTGGCCCGTGAACGGTAACCGTCCTTCTGCGCCTTTTTGACGTAAGGATCGTTGAAATGCTCTTGAAGCCACTTAAGGCTAGTTTTGGAACGGGCCACGGGCCACCTCGAAAATAAAACGGGTCGTGATTAACTGGGCGGTCCCGGACTCGCTCGGGTAAACTGGCCGCCGCTTTTTACAAGATCAGACGCAGGGGTCAGATTATGCCGCTCACTCAAGAGCAGAAGAAACAGTACAAATCCATTGGCCACCATCTGAAACCAGTTCTGATTGTGGCAGACAACGGTTTGACTGAAGGTGTGCTAGCCGAACTTGAACGCGCATTAGGCGATCACGAGCTGATCAAGATCAAGGTCAATATCCTTGATCGCGAAGCGCGCCTGGCCGCCATTGCAGAACTGTGCAAGGTGGGCAAAGCGGACCTGGTTCAGGTCATCGGCAAGATGGCGCTGCTGTATCGCAAGAATTTCAGCGCCAACAAGCAATTGTCGAACGTTCATCGCTTCAAATGATTCAAGGGTCACGGGCGTGCTTCGCGCGCCCCGCCACTCCACCCCGGCGCCGGCTGTACTACCAGCACCAAGCCAGAAAACCCTAGCACAAGATAGCTGAACAACTGCCAGCGCAACGCTTGCGGCAGCAATACGTGCACCACGCAATACATTGCGCACGCATACAGCGCCATCAACAGCAGCTGCCCACGCATATCCCGCCACAAACTCCCCAAGCCCTCGGCCTTGACCAGCACCAATGCCTGGAGAATCACGCACGCCGCCGCAAAACCCACCAGCAGCGCACTCAATAATCCGCCGATCTCATCGATCAACAACGGCGCCAGGCCAATCATACCCAGCACCGGCAATACACCCAGGTGTAACAGCCATAGACCGCCAACCCAGAGCATCTGGGCCAGCTGCCAAAGCATGGCGCCCGCTGGAAGCGGGCGCCGTCTTTCAGATGTGACGAACTTCGACAATCTCGTACTCGATCACGCCACCAGGCGTCTTGACGGCGACCACGTCACCCTCTTCCTTGGCGATCAAAGCACGGGCCAGCGGCGAACCGACGGAGATCTTGCCGAGTTTGAAGTCAGCTTCGTCCTCACCCACGATGTGATAAGTCACGCGCTCATCCGTCTCGACGTTGGCGATTTCCACAGTGGTACCGAAAATCACTTTGCCGGTGTGCGGAATGCTTGTGACATCAATGATGACCTGATTCTGAATCCGCCCTTCAATGTCACGGATCCGCGCCTCGACCATACCCTGCTGCTCACGAGCAGCGTGGTATTCGGCGTTTTCTTTCAAGTCACCCAGCTCACGGGCCGTACCGATGTCCTGGCTCAGCTTTGGACGTACGACCTTGGTCAGGTGGGCGTGCTCCTCTTCCAGGGCCTTGGCGCCCTGGACAGTCATAGGGTATTTGATCATGCCTTCAATCCTGCGTGTAGATCCTGCAAGCGCCGCACGGTCTTTTCCGGACCGAACTTGAGCGCTTCACAGATGGCTTCGCCAGCAGCAATGGTGGTGGTGCAGTAGATCTTGTGCTGCAAGGCGTTACGACGAATGGAGTAGGAATCCGCGATCGACTGGCGACCTTCGGTGGTGTTGATGATCAGGGTGACTTCGTCATTCTTGATCATGTCGACAACGTGCGGACGACCTTCCGTTACCTTGTTCACGCGACGCACTTTCAGGCCAGCCGCTTCAATCAGCTTGGCGGTCCCGGCGGTGGCCACGACTTCGAAGCCCAAGTTGATCAGATCACGGGCCACGCCTGCAACCAGCGGCTTGTCATCGTCACGCACGCTGATAAACGCAGTACCGCCGGTCGGCAGCACTTCGCTGGCACCCATCTGGGCCTTGGCGAATGCTTCGCCGAAAGTATCACCCACACCCATCACTTCACCGGTGGACTTCATTTCTGGGCCCAGGATCGGGTCCACGCCAGGGAATTTTGCGAATGGGAACACCGCCTCTTTCACGCTGTAGAAGTTCGGAATGATTTCCTTGGTGAAGCCGATTTCCTTCAAGGTCTTACCGGCCATCACACGGGCGGCAATCATCGCCAGGGACACACCGATGCACTTGGAAACAAACGGTACGGTACGCGAAGCACGCGGGTTGACTTCGATGACGTAGATGTCTTCGCCTTGAAGCGCCAACTGTACGTTCATCAGGCCGACCACACCCAGTTCCAGGGCCATTTTCTTGACCTGTTCGCGCATCTCGTCCTGGATGTGCAGCGGCAGCGAGTACGGCGGCAGGGAGCACGCGGAGTCACCGGAGTGAACACCTGCCTGCTCGATGTGCTGCATGATCGCGCCAATCACCACGTCGGTACCGTCGCAGACCGCATCCACGTCCATCTCGATGGCGCAGTTGAGGAAGTGGTCCAGCAGCACCGGGCTGTCATTGGAGACTTTCACCGCGTCACGCAGGTAGCGCTTGAGTTCTTCTTCTTCGTAGACGATTTCCATCGCCCGGCCGCCCAGTACGTAGGACGGACGCACCACCAACGGGTAGCCGATCTTGCTGGCTGCCCGGATGGCCTCGTCTTCGCTGCGCACGGTCGCGTTTGGCGGCTGGCGCAGGTTCAGGCGCTCGACCATTTGCTGGAAGCGCTCACGGTCTTCGGCACGGTCGATGGCGTCAGGGCTGGTACCGATGATCGGCACGCCGGCCGCTTCCAGGGCACGTGCCAGTTTCAGCGGAGTTTGCCCGCCGTACTGAACGATCACGCCTTTTGGCTTCTCGACGCGACAGATTTCCAGCACGTCTTCCAGCGTCACCGGCTCGAAGTACAGACGGTCGGACGTATCGTAGTCAGTGGAAACGGTTTCCGGGTTGCAGTTGACCATGATGGTCTCGTACCCGTCTTCGCGCAGGGCGAGGGCGGCGTGGACGCAGCAGTAGTCGAACTCAATGCCCTGGCCGATACGGTTTGGACCGCCGCCCAGGATGATGATCTTATCGCGGCCCGACGGCGCGGCTTCGCACTCTTCCTCGTAGGTGGAGTACATGTAGGCGGTGTCGGTGGCGAACTCTGCGGCGCAGGTGTCAACGCGCTTGTAGACCGGGAAGATATCCAGCTTGTGGCGATGGGTGCGCAGGTTCTTCTCGGTCACGCCCAGCAGCTTGGCCAGACGCTGATCAGAGAAGCCTTTGCGCTTGAGGCGGAACATCAGGTCGCGGTCGATAGAGGACAGACCCAAGGTCTTGACCTTCTCTTCTTCCTTGATCAGATCTTCGATCTGCACCAGGAACCACGGATCAATCATGTTCATGCCGAAGATGTCTTCGACGGTCATGCCAGCACGGAAAGCATCAGCCACGTACCAGATACGCTCGGCGCCCGGCACGGTCAGCTCGCGCTTGAGCACGCTCATGCTTTCCGGGTTGCTCAGGTCGAGCTTCTCGTCCAGACCGCAAACGCCCACTTCCAGGCCACGCAGGGCTTTCTGCAGGGACTCTTGGAAGGTCCGGCCGATCGCCATGACTTCACCGACCGACTTCATCTGAGTGGTCAGGCGGGCGTCGGCTTTCGGGAATTTCTCGAAAGCGAAGCGTGGCAGCTTAGTGACGACATAGTCGATCGACGGCTCGAAGGACGCCGGCGTAGCACCGCCAGTGATCTCGTTTTGCAACTCGTCCAAGGTGTAACCGATCGCCAGCTTGGCAGCGATGCGCGCAATCGGGAAGCCAGTAGCTTTTGATGCCAGCGCCGAAGAACGCGATACACGCGGGTTCATCTCGATCACGACCATACGGCCCGTGTTCGGGCAGATACCGAACTGAACGTTGGAGCCGCCGGTTTCAACGCCGATCTCACGCAGTACCGCCAACGAGGCGTTACGCATGATCTGGTATTCCTTGTCCGTCAGGGTCTGTGCCGGAGCAACGGTGATCGAGTCACCGGTGTGCACGCCCATTGGGTCGAAGTTTTCAATCGAGCAGACGATGATGCAGTTGTCCTTTTTGTCGCGGACAACTTCCATCTCGTACTCTTTCCAGCCGATCAGGGATTCGTCGATCAGCAGCTCTTTGGTCGGCGACAGGTCCAGACCGCGAGCACAGATTTCTTCGAACTCTTCACGGTTGTAAGCGATACCGCCGCCGGTGCCGCCCATGGTGAAGGACGGACGGATAATGCACGGGAAACCCAGCTTTTCGAGAACCGCGTTGGCCTCTTCCATGCTGTGGGCGATACCCGAGCGCGGGCAATCAAGACCGATGGACTTCATGGCCTTGTCGAAACGCGAACGGTCTTCAGCCTTGTCGATGGTGTCGGCATTGGCGCCAATCATCTCTACGCCGAACTTTTCCAGGACGCCTTCACGCTCCAGGTCCAGGGCGCAGTTCAGTGCAGTCTGGCCGCCCATGGTCGGCAGCAGTGCATCTGGACGCTCTTTCTCGATGATCTTGGCAACGGTCTGCCATTTGATCGGTTCGATGTAGGTGGCGTCGGCCATGTCCGGGTCGGTCATGATGGTGGCGGGGTTGGAGTTCACCAGGATGACGCGGTAACCCTCTTCGCGCAGGGCCTTGCAGGCCTGGGCGCCGGAGTAGTCGAATTCGCAGGCCTGGCCGATAACGATCGGGCCAGCGCCGAGAATCAGGATGCTTTTTATGTCTGTACGTTTTGGCATGGGTTTGTCACTCAAATCCGCAGGTCAGTCGGCAAGCCGTCTTGAACAATCCTTGAAGAGCCTGAGGGGGCCGCCGGTTTCCCGGGCCGCCCTCAGGCCACTCATTTAGCGTCGCTTGGCCATCTCATTGATGAAACGGTCGAACAGCGGCGCTACGTCGTTCGGGCCCGGGCTCGCTTCAGGGTGGCCCTGGAAGCTGAACGCGCTCTTGTCGGTGCGCTCGATACCCTGCAGGGAACCGTCGAACAGCGACTTGTGAATGGCACGCACGTTGGCCGGCAAGGTGGCTTCATCCACCGCAAAACCGTGGTTCTGGCTGGTGATCATCACTACGCCAGTGTCCAGGTCTTGTACCGGGTGGTTAGCACCGTGATGGCCATGGCCCATTTTCAGGGTCTTGGCGCCGGAGGCCAGGGCCAGCAGTTGGTGACCGAGGCAGATACCGAATACCGGGATCTCGGTATCCAGCACTTCCTTGATGGCCTGGATAGCGTAGTCGCAAGGCTCAGGGTCACCTGGACCGTTGGACAGGAACACACCATCTGGCTGCAAGGCCAACACGTCGGCGGCCGGGGTTTGCGCCGGCACCACGGTCACGCGGCAACCGCGCTCGACCAGCATGCGCAGGATGTTGTACTTCACGCCGTAGTCATAAGCGACCACGTGGTAAGGCAGTTCGCTAGCCTCGATGGTCGCGTGGCTGTCGGTCTTCAAGTCCCAGACAGTGGAGCGCCATTCGTACTGCTCTTTGGTGCTGACGACTTTCGCCAGGTCCATGCCTTTCAGGCCAGGGAAGCCTTGCGCTGCGGCAATCGCCGCCTCTTCGGAAATATTGTCACCGACCATGATGCAGCCATTCTGCGAGCCTTTTTCACGCAGGATGCGCGTGAGGCGGCGCGTATCGATACCAGCGATCGCCACAACGTTGTTGGCTTTCAGGTAATCGGACAGCGACATCGTGTTACGCCAGTTGCTCGCAACCAGTGGTAGATCACGAATCACCAGACCAGCCGACCAGACACGATCAGACTCGACATCTTCCGGTGTAGTACCGGTATTGCCGATGTGCGGATAGGTCAGGGTAACGATCTGTTGGGCGTAGGAAGGATCGGTAAGGATTTCCTGATAGCCGGTCATGGCGGTGTTGAACACCACCTCTCCAACGGTCTGACCGTCGGCTCCAATGGCTTCGCCGCGAAAAATGCTGCCATCAGCAAGGGCGAGTATGGCTGGCTTAGTCAAGAAGACCTCCCGTAAATAAAGCCTGAAAGGGCGATCGCAGGTTGTAAAAAAGCGGAGTGACGTATGGACACGTCACCCCGCTTCTTCACTGAATTATTCTGCGCGCTTTTAGTGGACACACTAAAGCTGTAGCTTACAGAAAAAGGGTTTTTTGGTCCACCGCTAAAGAGCCTAAAAGGCAGGAGAATGCGACAGGACGTCGCTTAGCGGGTAAAAACGGGGCCCTAGAGTAATACCCAGGGCCCGTTTTTGCTACTGATTAACGCAGATCCAGCACATCTTGCATGTCGTAGAGGCCCGCTTCGCGACCCTCCAGCCACAATGCCGCACGCACTGCGCCCTTGGCGAAGGTCATACGACTGGAGGCCTTATGGGTAATCTCCAGGCGCTCGCCTTCGGCAGCAAACAGCACCGTGTGGTCACCCACCACATCACCGCCGCGCACCGTAGCAAAGCCAATGGTCTCGCGCTCACGCGCACCGGTATGACCTTCGCGACCATACACCGCGACTTTCGACAAATCGCGCCCCAAGGCATCGGCAATCACTTCACCCATGCGCATGGCGGTGCCCGATGGCGCATCCACCTTGTGCCGGTGATGGGCCTCGATGATCTCGATATCCGCATCATCACCCAGCACCCGTGCGGCCATGTCGAGCAACTTCAGCGACAAGTTGACGCCCACACTGAAGTTGGCGGCAAACACGATAGGGATGTCCTTGCCCGCCGCAACCAGCAACTGCTTCTGCTCGGCATTCAGGCCAGTAGTACCGATAACCATGGCCTTGCCAGCCTTACGGCAGAAGGCCAGGTTTTTCAGCATCACTTCGGGCAGGGTGAAGTCGATCAGCACATCGAACTCATCAACCACCTGCTCCAGGCTACCGGACAACGACACTCCGATCCGCCCCAGCGAAGCCAGCTCACCAGCATCGGCGCCAATCAACGTACTGCCCGGGCGTACGATCGCCGCAGTCAACCCCGATAGAGGCGAGCGCTGCTGCACCGCCTCCACCAGGTTCTTGCCCATGCGCCCGGCGGCGCCCATCACAGCTATACGTCGCATATCCAAGTCCTTACAGGTCGCCGAAGAAGCGCTTCACGCCTTCGAACCAGCCAGCGCTCTTGGGCGAATGGGAGCCATCACCGTCCAGCGAACTGCGCAACTCTTCGAGCAACTCGCGCTGACGACGATCCAGGTTGACCGGGGTTTCGACAGCCACACGGCACATCAAGTCGCCGGCCCCACCGCCACGCACTGGCGCAACGCCTTTGCCACGGATCCGGAACTGCTTGCCGGTCTGCGTCCCCTCAGGGATCTTCAGCTTGACCCGGCCATCGAGGGTCGGAATCTCCAGCTCGCCACCCAAGGCTGCATCGACAAAGCTGATCGGCACTTCACAGAACAGATGCTTGCCGTCACGCTGGAAGATCGAGTGCTCGCGCACATTGATCACCACGTACAGGTCGCCCATCGGGCCGCCCTGCGCGCCCGCCTCGCCCTCACCCGACAAACGGATACGGTCGCCAGTATCGACACCCGCCGGGACTTTCACCGACAGGGTCTTGTACTCCTCGACACGCCCTTCGCCGTGGCAAGAGTCGCACGGATCGGAAATGATCTTGCCCTGGCCATGGCAACGCGGGCAGGTTTGCTGCACAGAGAAGAAGCCCTGCTGCATGCGCACCTGGCCAATACCGCCACAGGTCGGACAAGTGATCGGCGAAGAACCTTTCTTGGCACCCGAACCGTCGCACGGCTTGCAATTGACCAACGTCGGTACGCGGATATTGACGCTGGTGCCGCGCACGGCTTCTTCCAGATTCAGCTCCAGGGTGTAGCGCAAGTCGCTGCCGCGCTGGGCACCGCCGCGCTGACCGCCGCGACCGCCACCGAAGAAGTCGCTGAACACGTCGCCGAAGATATCGGAAAAGTTCTGCCCGCCAAAACCGGCACCGCCACCACCCATGCTCGGATCGACACCCGCGTGGCCGTACTGGTCGTAGGCCGCGCGCTTGTTCGGATCACACAAGCATTCGTAGGCCTCGTTGGCCTCCTTGAACATTTCTTCGGATTCTTTGTTATCCGGATTACGGTCCGGGTGGTGCTTCATCGCCAGGCGACGGTAGGCCTTCTTCAGGTCCGCCTCGCTGGAACCGCGCTCCACACCCAATACTTCGTAATAGTCACGCTTTGCCATAAGTCTTTGCACTCTTAAGGACGTCCGGCAAAACCCTCCTGAGCCTGCCAAACTCGTTGAGCCCCAATACAGGCCCGGACCCAACTCACGTCAAATTCAACGATCCTGGTCTTTACTGCTCTCAGCCGAGACCCAGCTAAAAATGCGGTGACTGTCGATCGCAAAGCAGGAGCATTCCCGATCACACCGCCAGCATCCGAAGCTTGTCGCATGCTGTAAAAATTCGCGTACCCCAGACACGCCAACGCGGGAGCAAGCTCCCGCGCGGCGACATCCTACCAGTCACCGCTTGATAGCGGTCAACCGGGCGACCAAGTTACTTCTTCTGGTCTTCTTTTACTTCTTCGAACTCGGCATCGACAACGTCGTCGTGCTTGGCTTCAGGCTCTGCCTGTTGCGCAGCACCATCAGCTGGCTGGCCTTGCTCGGCGTACATCTTCTGAGCCACTGGCGCGGAGACTTTCGACAGCTCCTCAACCTTGGCTTCGATAGTGGCCTTGTCATCACCTTTAACGGCGGCTTCCAGGGCAACCACAGCAGCTTCGATTGCAGTCTTCTCTTCAGCTGTCACTTTGTCGCCAGCATCAGCGATCATCTTGCGAGTCGAGTGAACCAGTGCATCGCCCTGGTTGCGGGCAGCGGCCAGCTCTTCGAACTTGCGATCTTCCTCGGCGTTCTTTTCAGCATCGTTGATCATCTGCTGAATTTCTTCCTCGGACAGGCCGGAGTTGGCCTTGATCACGATCGACTGAGTCTTGCCAGTAGCCTTGTCCTTGGCGCCTACGTGCAGAATGCCGTTGGCGTCGATGTCGAAGGTCACTTCAATCTGTGGCACGCCACGTGGAGCTGGTGGAATCTCGGCCAGGTCGAACTTGCCCAGGGACTTGTTCTGCGCAGCCTGCTTACGCTCACCTTGCAGCACGTGAATGGTCACTGCGCCCTGATTGTCATCGGCAGTCGAGAACACCTGCGATTTCTTGGTAGGAATCGTGGTGTTTTTCTCGATCAGCGCAGTCATCACGCCGCCCATGGTTTCGATACCCAGGGTCAGCGGGCTGACGTCCAGCAGCAGCACGTCTTTCACATCGCCGGCCAATACCGCACCCTGGATGGCAGCACCCATGGCAACTGCTTCGTCCGGGTTGACGTCTTTACGCGCTTCTTTACCGAAGAACTCTGTAACTTTCTGCTGCACCAGCGGCATACGGGTCTGACCACCGACCAGAATCACGTCGTTGATCGAGCCAACATCGATACCCGAGTCTTTCAGGGCGATGCGGCAAGGTTCGATGGTGCGCTGAACCAGGTCTTCAACCAGCGATTCCAGCTTGGCGCGCGAGATCTTCACGTTCAAGTGCTTAGGACCGGTGGCATCTGCAGTGATGTACGGCAGGTTCACGTCGGTCGAATTGCTCGAAGACAGTTCGATCTTGGCTTTTTCAGCGGCTTCTTTCAGGCGCTGCATCGCCAGCGGGTCACCCTTGAGGTTCATGCCGCTTTCTTTCTTGAACTCGTCTACGAGGTAGTCGATCAGACGGATGTCAAAGTCTTCACCACCCAGGAACGTGTCACCGTTGGTCGCCAACACTTCGAACTGGTGCTCGCCATCGACTTCAGCGATTTCGATCACGGAAACGTCGAAAGTACCGCCACCCAGGTCATAAACGATCACAGTGTGGTCGCCCTTGGCCTTGTCCATGCCATAGGCCAGAGCAGCCGCGGTTGGTTCGTTGATGATACGTTTTACGTCCAGACCCGCGATACGGCCGGCGTCTTTGGTCGCCTGGCGCTGGCTGTCGTTGAAGTAGGCTGGAACGGTGATCACCGCTTCAGTCACTGCTTCACCGAGGTAGTCTTCGGCAGTCTTCTTCATCTTTTTCAAGATTTCAGCCGAGATTTGCGGTGGCGACATTTTCTGGCCGTTCACTTCAACCCAGGCGTCACCGTTGTCGGCCTTGGCGATTTTGTACGGCACCATCTTGATGTCTTTCTGTACGACTTCTTCGTCGAACTTACGACCGATCAAACGCTTCACCGCGTACAGGGTGTTATGCGGATTGGTCACAGCCTGACGCTTGGCGGACTGGCCTACCAGGATTTCGCCGTCGTTGGCATAAGCCACGATGGACGGAGTGGTGCGCGCACCTTCTGCGTTCTCAATAACCTTGGATACGCCGTTTTCCAGCACGGAGACGCAGGAGTTGGTAGTCCCCAGGTCGATACCGATAATTTTGCCCATGATTCACTCTCCCGAAACTTTGGATTTGGTTGCCGCAGCAGTGGTGGCTAACTGCGGTAGCACTTAAACGCTTGACTTATAAATGGGGTCGTTACGAACGATTTCAAGCCTGCTCATCAATCGATGGCGAAACCGGTGCGGGAGCCTTGCTCACCACCACCATCGCCGGGCGCAACAGGCGACCATTGAGCTGGTAGCCCTTCTGGAACACTTTCAACACGCTATTGGGCTCAAGGTCAGCATTTTCCTGCATGGCCATGGCCTGGTGATGCTCGGCATTGAACGGCTCGCCGCCTTGTGGATCGATGGCTTCCAACTGATAACGCTTCAGGGTGTCCTGGAACATTTTCAGGGTCAGTTCGATCCCTTCGCGCATGGCACGGATGTTTTCGTCGTCCGGGCTGGACAGTTCCAGGCCGCGCTCCAGGCTGTCGATGATCGGCAACAGATCACCGGCAAACTTCTCCAGCGCGAACTTGTGGGCTTTCTCTACATCCTGCTCGGCGCGGCGGCGGACGTTCTGCAGATCGGCAGCAACACGCAAAGCCTGATCCTGAGCGCCTGCCAGTTGCTCTTCGAGCACTTGCACACGAGCCGCCAGGTCTTCACCCGCTGCCTGCGAGGCCTGGTTGGCGTCTGGGTTTTGCGTATCCAGCGTCTGTTCGTCAGCCATAATTTTCTCCTTTCAGAATCCTGCGCGAACTCAACTCGCGCTTCTGTTCCGGTATATGGGGCCACAATTTCCAGGTTCAAGGGCCGACATGCCCTGACTCATACTTTCCCGCACATTCCACATCGCACTAAAAAATGCCGACATCCAAGCAAATTGAGCTAAACCTCAGGATTGTCAGCGCCAAACAAAACACTGTATAAATAACCAGACCTAAAGCCTGGGAGCAGCCACTATGCTGGTTCACCTGTCCGTACATAACTACGCCATCGTCGAGCATCTGGATCTTGAACTGGATCGCGGGATGAGCGTAATCACAGGCGAAACCGGCGCCGGCAAGTCGATCATGCTCGACGCACTGGGCCTGACCCTTGGCGATCGCGCCGACAGCGGCGTGGTTCGCCCCGGCGCAGACAAGGCCGATATCCTGGCGACTTTTGATTTGGCGGATATCCCGGAAGCCAGCGCCTGGCTTGCCGAGCGCGACCTCGATAACGACGGCCCGTGCATTCTGCGCCGCGTGATCACCGCTGAAGGCCGCTCGCGGGGCTATATCAATGGCACGCCCTGCCCCCTTGGCGACCTGAAAGCCCTGGGCGAATTGCTGATCGATATCCACAGCCAGCACGAACATCAATCCCTGCTCAAAACCGACACTCATCGCCGACTCCTGGATGAATACGCTGGCGCCACCGACCTGGCGCGCCAGGTGCAACTGGCCGCACAGCGCTGGCGCCAGACCCGCCTGGAGCTGGAGCGCCTGTCCAACTCCGGCGACGAGCAGCGGGCCCGCCACCAACTCCTCAGTTATCAGCTGGAAGAGCTGGAAAGCCTGGGCTTGGGCGAAACCGAGCTGGAACAGCTGGAGCAGGAGCACAAGAACCTGACCAATGCCGAAACATTGCTGGGCATTTGTCGCCAGGTTGTCGAGCAATGCAGCGAAAGCGATTCCGGCAATGTGCTGAATGCATTGACGGCAAGCCTTAACCGCCTATCGAGCGTGAACAGCGGCTCTGGCTCGCTGAATGAAGCCACCACCCTGCTGACCAGTGCGCAGATCCAGGTAGAAGAGGCGGTTGGCGAGCTGAACCGCTTCCTTGACCACTTCGATGCCGATCCGGCGCGCCTGCAAGAGATAGAAGAGCGCCTCGACACTATCTATACCCTGGCGCGCAAACATCGGATCCAGCCAACCGAAGTGGCAGCCATGCAGCAAAAACTGCTGGACGAGATCGAAACCCTGAATGCCAACGATGAATCCATCGAGCGCCTGGGCGATGAACTGGCCTCCTTCGCCCGCCACTACCAGGAAAAAGCCCGGGAGCTGAGCGACCTGCGCCAGCAAGCAGCAACCGGCCTGGCCTGCGCCGTGGAACAGGAAATCCAACGCCTGGGCATGCCCGGCGGGCGCTTCACCATTGAGTTGCACGCCAACAGTGGCAACGAGCTGCAGCCCAACGGCCTGGAGCAGGTCGAGCTACTGGTGAGCGCCAACCCCGGCCAACCCCTCAAGGCACTGGCCAAGGTGGCGTCTGGCGGCGAACTGTCACGGATCAGCCTGGCGATCCAGGTCATTACTGCCCAGACTTCGCGCGTACCCACACTGGTATTCGACGAAGTGGACGTGGGGATCGGCGGGCCGACCGCAGAAATCGTCGGCCAATTGTTGCGTCGCCTCGGCGAACGCGGGCAGGTATTGACCGTTACCCACTTGCCCCAAGTGGCAGCCCAGGGGCATCAGCATCTGTTTGTGCATAAGGTCAGGGGCAGCGATGCGACACATACCGCTGTGTCCAAGCTGAACAAGACCGAACGGGTCGAAGAAGTCGCGCGCATGCTCGGCGGCATCGACCTGACCAAGGAGTCCCTGGCCCACGCGAAGAAAATGGTGGTGACGGCGAAGGCCTGAGCCTTACTCCACCCCGAGTTTTCCTCTAAACAGAAAACACGAAGGCGACCCTAGGGTCGCCTTCGATCGTTTCGCAGAGTGAATCTGCGTAGCTTTCTTACTTTTTCTTACGTATGTACAGAACCAGATTGTGGTCAACCAAATCGAATCCGTGCTCCTCAGCAATCTTGTGCTGCAGCGCTTCGATCTCTGGGCTGGTGAACTCGATAACCTCATTGGTATCCAGGTCAACCATGTGGTCGTGATGACCACCGTCAGCCAGTTCAAACACCGCATGACCGCCGTCGAAATTATGACGAACCACCAGCCCTGCGGCTTCAAACTGGGTCAGTACACGGTAAACCGTGGCCAGGCCGACGTCCTCGTTAGACTCCATCAGCGCCTTGTAGACATCCTCGGCACTCATGTGGCGCTGCTCGGCGGAATCGAGCATTTGTAGAATCTTGACTCGTGGCAGAGTCACTTTAAGACCGGCTTTGCGTAGTTCGCTATTTTCAACCATGGTTAGCTTTCTCGCGGATGCTGCTTCGCAGCTTCTCTTAATACGGGTATGATCGGCGTTTACGTTGTCCCAGCCAAGATAGTGGAAGTCGCCCACCGATGCAAAACACCAAGCTCTTGCTAACCAGTTTCACCCTTGTGGGACTGCTCGCACTCGCCGGTTGTTCATTCCCCGGGGTTTACAAAATCGACATCCAGCAGGGCAATGTCGTCACGCAGGACATGATAGACCAGTTACGCCCGGGAATGACCCGACGGCAAGTACGGTTTATCATGGGCAATCCCCTGCTGACCGACACATTCCATGCCGATCGCTGGGATTATCTCTATAGCCTGCAACCTGGAGGCGGGGAACGCCAACAGGAGCGCGTCAGTGTCATCTTTAATGGCAACGATCAGCTCGTCAGCCTTTCCGGTGACTTCATGCCCGGCGTAAGCCGCGATGAAGCCCTGCTGGGCAAGGACAGCGGGACCAGCGTCACTGCGCCAGCGCAGAATGCTGAACAGCCCAAGTCCGAGGTACCGGCCAAGCCAGGTTCCTTGCTTGACCAGATCCAGAAAGATATCGACGGTGTGCAAACCGTTCCGGTGCCAACTCCAGAACCTCTGGACGCCAGCCCGCAATAATTTGCATCGCTCAACAAAAAGCCCGGCATGCCGGGCTTTTTGTTGCCTGCTGTTTCACAGACTATGGATTTAGCCGCCGGGCTTCGGCTGCTTTTGCCGCTCGCAAGCGTCTTACTTCCTTCGGATCGGCGAGCAAGGGCCGATAGATCTCGATGCGGTCACCGAACTGCACGCTCCGGGTTGCAGCGTCCGCCACAACCTTGCCGAAAATCCCCAATGGGCAACTGTTGATATCCAGTTCAGGAAACTGCGCCGCAACGCCTGAAGCCAGCACCGCCGCGCGCAGGCTCGTCCCCGGCGCAACCATCAGACTCAACAACAATTGGCGATCCACTGCGGCGTAGACCACCTCAATCTCAATCAGTGACTCAGCCATGCAGTTGCTTGGCCCGCTGGCAAAACGCATCCACCAAGGTATTCGCAGCCTGGTTGAACAGCGGCCCCAAGGTCGCCCGCACAATGGAGCCTGCGTAATCAAACGTCAGGTCCAGGCTGATCTTGCACGCCTTCTCCCCCAATGGCTTGAATACCCAGACACCATGCAACTGAGTGAAGGGCCCTTCTTCCAGATTCATCTCGATGGACTGCCCAGGAACCAGCACATTACTGGTCACAAACTTCTGGCCAAGCCCGCCCTTGGACACTTCAAGACTCGCACGCATATGCTCAGCGCTGCTCTCCAACACCGTGGATGAGGAGCACCAGGGCAGGAAATCCGGGTAGCTCGCCACGTCGTTGACCAGGTCATAGAGCGCTTGCGCCGGGTAAGGCAGCAGGGCCGAGCGTTGAATATGCGTCGTCATGGGAGCGTTATTTCCGAAGCTGAGCGGCAAACATCGCGAAAAGACTGCGCGATTCGCGAGAGAAAAAAACCAGAAAACTGGCGGTATTGTCCGGGATTCGTCCAACACGCTCAAGCACGCAGGTTGACCGTAGCCGACACGCTCGCAACTGCCTATAATGCCGCCCCTATGGCTAAACAAAAGAAACACCCAACAGGGACCATCGCGCAGAACAAAAAGGCGCGACACGATTACTTCATCGAACATCGGTTCGAGGCTGGTCTGGTCCTGGCCGGCTGGGAAGTAAAAAGTCTGCGCGCCAGCAAGTTGCAGCTGGTCGACAGTTACGTGCTGCTCAAGGATGGCGAGGCCTGGCTGCTCGGCAGTCATATCACGCCGTTGATGACCGCCAGCACCCACGTGATTGCCGATCCGGTGCGCACGCGCAAACTGTTGCTCAATGCACGCGAACTGGAAAAGCTCGCCGCCGCGGTACAGCAGAAGGGCTACGCCTGCGTCTGCCTGTCGTGGTACTGGAGCAAGCATCTGGTCAAGTGCGAAATCGCACTGGGCAAGGGCAAGAAGGAATACGACAAGCGTGATACCGAGCGCGAGCGCGACTCCAATCGGGAACTGCAGCGCGCCGTACGCAACAAGGGCAAGGAAGACTGATCTTCGCCGCCCCTTGATGCGCGCCCGTGTGGCCAGGGAGCCTGCTCCCTGCGCCGCAACTGCAGGCTACATCCCCTTGCGCCGCTCCGCCCGTGCCATGCGCTGCACTTCCTGACGCACCTCCTCCAACACTTCCTGCACATACAGCAGGTGCCGTGTTGAAACTTCCCGCGCCTGTTCTGCTCGCCCTTCGATAATCGCCAGGTACAAGTCCCGATGCTGATTGATCAGCATGTCCCGGGTTTCGCTACGCTGCTGGTACATACCACCGATATTGGTCACCACGTTGCGCTTGAGCAGATCAAACAAGCCGCGAATGGTGTGCAGCAATACCGCATTGTGGCTGGCTTCGGCGATAGCCAAGTGAAACCTGGCATCGGCCGCACCCTCTTCAATACGGCTCACCTCATCATCACGCGTATAACAATCCTGCAAGGCATCAAAAGCCGCAGTCAGGCGTTCGCGGTCCACTTCCGTGGCGCGCAGCGCGGCGTAATAAGCACAAGATGCTTCCAGCGTCTGGCGAAACTCCAACAGATCACGCTGAGCTTCGGGGTTGTTTTCCAGCAGATGCAACAACGGGTCGCTGAAGGTTGAACCCAGCGTCTCCACCACATAATTACCGCCGCCCTGACGACTGACCAGCAGCCCCTTGGCCGCCAGCTTCTGGATCGCCTCACGCAACGACGGGCGCGACACACCGAACTGTTCAGCCAGTGCGCGCTCGGCCGGCAATCGCTCGCCCGACTTCAACGTGCCCTCAAGGATCATCCCCTCAAGCTGCTCGACGATATCGTCGGACAAACGGCGCTGACGCACCTGATCAAACGCCATAACTGACTCTCCACCATCCCGGCCACTCGCCGGGCCCTCTATTCTGGCCTATTGCCGCGCTGTCGGCACCTATCAGAACCCCTTTGATTACACCGATCAGACCCAACGTCGCCGACATGCGACCAAAGTTTCTCAGGCGGCAAATTGACACACCACCCCGAAGGCTCTTAACCTAGCCATCAGCGATTGTAAATTGGTCTTACCAATTATCCAAATCAGCTAAGCATGCATGACCAACAACAATTAGGGGCCACCCCATATGCAAACCTGGCAACAGCTCTACAGCCCACTCGGCAGCCTCGGCCTGTCCGCACTGGCCGCCGTTATTCCCATCGTATTTTTCTTCCTGGCCCTGGCGGTGTTTCGCCTTAAAGGTCATGTTGCCGGGAGCATCACCCTGGCGTTGTCGATCCTGGTAGCGATCTTCGCCTTCCAGATGCCAGTCGATATGGCATTCGCTGCCGCCGGCTACGGCTTTGCCTACGGCCTGTGGCCAATCGCCTGGATCATCGTCGCCGCGGTATTCCTCTACAAACTGACGGTCAAGAGCGGCCAGTTCGAAGTAATCCGCAGCTCGGTGCTGTCGATTACCGATGACCAACGCCTGCAAGTGCTGCTGATCGGCTTCTGCTTCGGCGCATTCCTCGAAGGCGCCGCCGGTTTCGGTGCGCCGGTAGCGATTACTGCCGCGCTACTCGTAGGACTGGGCTTCAACCCCCTGTATGCCGCGGGCCTGTGCCTGATTGCCAACACCGCGCCAGTAGCGTTCGGTGCCTTGGGGATCCCGATCATCGTCGCCGGCCAAGTCACCGGCATCGACGCCTTCAAGATCGGCGCCATGACCGGCCGCCAACTGCCGCTGCTGTCGCTGTTCGTGCCGTTCTGGCTGGTGTTCATGATGGACGGTGTGCGCGGCGTCAAGGAAACCTGGCCTGCCGCATTGGTGGCCGGCTTGAGCTTTGCCATCACCCAGTACTTCACCTCCAACTTTATTGGCCCGGAACTGCCTGACATCACCTCAGCCCTGGCCAGCCTGATTTCCCTGACCCTGTTCCTGAAAGTCTGGCAGCCCAAGCGTACCGCGGGCGCCCAGATTGCCGGCGCGACTTCCAGCGTGTCGGTCACCGGCAGCGTCGGCGGTTTCGGCCAACCACGTACTTCCGTGGCTTCGCCTTACAGCCTGATGGAAATTTTCAAGGCCTGGTCGCCGTTCCTGATCCTGACCGTACTGGTCACCATCTGGACCCTCAAGCCGTTCAAAGCCATGTTCGCCGCCGGCGGCTCGATGTACAGCTGGGTGTTCAACTTTGCGATTCCGCACCTGGACCAGATGGTGATCAAGGTTGCACCGATTGTCACCAACCCCACTGCCATTCCAGCAGTGTTTAAGCTGGACCCGATTTCCGCTACCGGCACAGCGATTTTCTTCTCGGCGCTGATCTCCATGCTGGTGCTGAAGATCAACTTCAAAACTGGTCTGACCACTTTGAAAGAGACCTTCTACGAACTGCGCTGGCCGATCCTGTCCATCGGCATGGTGCTGGCGTTCGCGTTCGTCACCAACTATTCCGGCATGTCTTCGACCATGGCGCTGGTACTGGCCGGCACCGGCGCAGCATTCCCGTTCTTCTCGCCGTTCCTGGGCTGGCTGGGTGTGTTCCTCACCGGTTCCGACACCTCGTCCAACGCCCTGTTCAGCTCCCTGCAAGCCACTACCGCACACCAAATCGGCGTCAACGACACCCTGCTGGTCGCGGCGAACACCAGTGGCGGCGTAACTGGCAAGATGATTTCCCCGCAATCGATCGCCGTGGCCTGCGCCGCGACCGGGCTGGTGGGCAAAGAATCCGACTTGTTCCGCTTTACCCTCAAGCACAGCCTGTTTTTCGCCACGATTGTCGGCCTGATCACCTACGCCCAGGCGTACTGGTTCACCGGCATGCTGGTGCATTAAGACCACAGGCCATACCGTTAGAACCGACGCCGCAGCCGCCTTGCGGCGTCAGCTATTCACAACCCAGTCTGCTGGACCTTGGCGCCTAGACTCCCCAGACTGGGCGCTGCTGATCCTGGAGGACCCATGAGTCTGCCCATCGCGTTCCTTGATGCTGTCGCACGACTGATCCCGAAAGATCGGCGCTTCGACGATCCTCTCTCCACCCTGGCTTTCGGTACCGACGCCAGTTTTTACCGACTGATCCCACAACTGGTGATCCGGGTCGAATCGGAAGATGAAGTCGTCGAACTGCTGCAACTGGCGCAACGCGACCGCGTGCCAGTGACCTTTCGTGCGGCTGGCACCAGCCTCTCCGGCCAGGCCATTAGTGATTCGGTGCTGATCGTGCTCGGCGACAACTGGAACGGGCGCGAGATTCGTGGCCAAGGTACGCAAATCCGTCTGCAACCCGGGGTGATCGGCGCCCAGGCCAACGCCTGGCTTGCGCCGTTCGGGCGTAAGATCGGTCCGGATCCGGCGTCGATCAATGCCTGCAAGATCGGCGGAATTGTCGCCAACAATGCCAGCGGCATGTGCTGCGGCACCGCCCAGAACACCTACCACACCCTGGCCGGGATCCGCCTGGTACTGGCCGACGGCAGTCGCCTCGACACCGAGGATGCCGCCAGCGTCGCGGCCTTCCGCGCGCAACACAGCCCGTTGCTGGAACGCCTGGCTACCCTGGGCCGCGAAACTCGGGCCAATGCTGAACTGGCCGCAAAAATTCGCCATAAATACCGTCTGAAAAACACCACCGGCCTGTCACTCAACGCCTTGGTGGATTTCGACGAGCCACTGGATATCCTCAGCCATCTGCTGGTGGGTTCCGAAGGCACCCTGGGCTTTATCAGCGCCGTGACCTACGACACGGTGATCGACCACCCGAACAAGGCTTCGGCCCTGATCGTATTCCCCGATGTCGAAACCTGCTGCAACGCCGTAACGGTGCTGAAAACCCAGCCGGTGTCGGCGGTCGAGTTGCTGGACCGGCGCAGCATGCGTTCGGTGCAAGACAAACCCGGCATGCCCACTTTCGTACAGCAGCTATCGGAAGGTGCCTGCGCGCTATTGATCGAATCCCGCGCAGCTTCCTCGTCGCTGCTGCATGAGCAACTGGCGCTGATCATGGCGTCGCTGGCCGACTTCCCGGTTGAGAAACAAGTCGACTTCACCGAAGACCCAGTGGAAAACGCTCGCCTGTGGGCCATCCGCAAAGACACCTTCCCTGCCGTCGGCGCTGTACGCAAAACCGGCACCACGGTGATCATCGAAGACGTGACCTTCCCGGTGGAGCAACTGGCTATCGGCGTGAACCGCTTGATCGAGTTGTTCGACAAACATCACTACGACGAGGCCATCCTTTTCGGACACGCTTTGGAAGGCAATCTGCACTTTGTCTTCACTCAAGGCTTCAACAGCGCGGAAGAAGTCACACGCTACCAGGCGTTCATGGATGACGTAGCGCAACTGGTGGCCGTGGAGTTCGGCGGTTCGCTGAAAGCCGAGCACGGCACCGGTCGCAACATGGCGCCTTTCGTCGAACTGGAATGGGGCAGCGATGCCTATCAGTTGATGTGGCAACTCAAGCGCCTGCTCGATCCCAACGGCATTCTCAACCCCGACGTGGTGTTGAGCGAAGATCCGCAAATCCACCTGAAAAATCTCAAGCCGCTGCCGGCCGCCGACGAGATTGTGGATAAGTGCATCGAGTGCGGCTTCTGCGAGCCAGTATGCCCATCCAAGGGCCTGACCCTCAGCCCGCGCCAGCGCATCGTGATCTGGCGCGATATCCAGGCACGTAAACGCGCCGGCATCGACACCACCGAACTGGAAGCGGCGTATCACTACCAAGGCATCGACACCTGCGCCGCCACCGGGTTGTGCGCCCAGCGTTGCCCGGTAGGCATCAATACCGGTGACCTGGTGAAAAAACTGCGTAGCCGCGACGCTGACAGTACGAAAACCGCCGAGTGGCTAGCCAGCCATTTCTCCACCGCATTGCAAGGCGCACGCTTTACCCTGCATGTGGCCAACGGCGCCCGCATGCTGCTCGGCGCGCCGCGTCTGGCGAAACTCTCGGCTTCCGTGACCAAGCTGTCCAAAGGCCAAATCCCGCAGTGGACCAGCGCCATGCCACAGCCGGAAAAAGCCATCCGCTTCAGCCCCGCCGTCAACGATGAACGACCACGGGTGGTCTACCTCGCGGCCTGCGTATCGCGAGCAATGGGCCCCGCGGCTGGGGACAAAGAGCAAATGTCGCTGTACGACAAAACCCGTGGCCTGCTGGAAAAAGCCGGTTACCAGGTAGTCATCCCGGACAACCCGGACAGCCTGTGCTGCGGCCAGCCCTTCGCATCCAAAGGCTACGCCGAACAGGCCGAGCACAAACGCCAGGAACTGATCGGCGCCCTGCTCCACGCCAGCCGTGGCGGCCTCGACCCGATCTATTGCGATACCAGCCCCTGCACCCTGCGCCTGGTCCAGGACCTGGGGCAAACGCGCCTGGACCTCTACGACCCTGTCCGATTTATACGCACCCACCTGATGGACCGCCTGGACTTCACACCCCAGGATGCACCCATTGCCGTGCATGTCACCTGCAGCACCCAGCACCTGGGCGAAAGCCAGGCCCTGATCGACCTCGCCCGGCGCTGCAGCAACAACGTGGTCATCCCCGAAGGCATCCACTGCTGCGGGTTCGCCGGCGACAAAGGCTTCACCACCCCGGAACTCAACGCCCACTCCCTGCGCTCCCTCAAGGACGCCGTGCAGTACTGCAGCGAAGGCATCTCCACCAGCCGCACCTGTGAGATCGGTCTGACCCAGCACGGTGGGATCGATTACCACGGCCTGGTCTACCTGGTCGACCGGGTGACCCAGGCCCGCGCAATAAAAACGAACCCCTGCATACCGGCGTAGTCACTTGCTTAAGCCCCGGGCAACCGGGGCTTACCAACAACCTCGCCGGCTGCCCGCACGTACCGCGCAGCATCGAGACCTCTTTGCACAAGGAGATACCCATGAAGCGTTCCGTACTGGCTGGCGTATTCGTTACCGCTGCGATGCTGGCCTCCCCCGTGTTTGCCGCAGGCAATGAAACAGATCTGTGCCAGATCAACCTGGAAAAAATCAACAACGGCAAAGCGCTGCTGGCCACCGACACCAGCGGCAAAAGCGGCGAGATCGACACCGCCGTCTCCCAAGCCAAAGCCGCCCATGCGGCCAGAGATGAAAAGAAGTGTATCGAGATCACGTCCAAGGCCCTGCAAGAGCTGCAGAACCTGGACAAAGGCGGCAACCCATAACCCGCCAACCGCTCAAGGCCAACCTTTCGGGTTGGCCTTCTGTGACCGTTTGACGTACACTGCGCAGGCTTGTTGCTCACGATCACATCGAGCAACAAGCACGGGGCCGTTTAGGATTCGACGCCGGTTGCGAACCTTTAGGTGCATGCCGAGTTGGTAACAGAACTCGTAAATCCACTGTTGCAACTTTCTATAGTTGCCAATGACGAAACCTACGGGGAATACGCTCTCGCTGCGTAAGCAGCCTTAGCCCTTCCCTCCTGGTACCTTCGGGTCCAGCAATCATCAGGGGATGTCTGTAAACCCAAAGTGATTGTCATATAGAACAGAATCGCCGTGCAGTACGTTGTGGACGAAGCGGCTAAAACTTACACAACTCGCCCAAAGCACCCTGCCCGTCGGGTCGCTGAGGGTTAACTTAATAGACACGGCTACGCATGTAGTACCGACAGCAGAGTACTGGCGGACGGGGGTTCAAATCCCCCCGGCTCCACCACTTCATCATCTAAAGACGTCCGCGGACGTCTTTTTTTGTGCCTAAAATCCAGCAAAATCAAGGCCTTATGGTCTATTAGCGTCCATAGACGTCCGACACAATCCACGTTATCGGGTATTCCAGATGGTATTCCAAGCCCTTCAGTGGTAATTTTTGGAATACCAATTGATGTCATGGAACACCTCATGTGCGCCCAAGCCACCCGCCTCTCTGACCGCCAGCTCAAAGCGGTAAAGCCGAAAGACAAGGACTACGTCCTCAGCGATGGAAATGGCTTACAGCTGCGCGTGCGGGTCAATGGCTCTACGCTATGGAACTTCAACTACCGCCAGCCAATTACCAAAAACCGCATCAATATGGGCCTCGGTACCTATCCAGAGCTCTCACTTGCGCAAGCCAGGAAGAAGACAGTCGAAGCCAGAGAGCTTCTCGCCCAGGGCATCGACCCGAAAGAACAACGTAGCGAGTTGGAGCAGACAAAAAGGCAGGCAACCGAGCACACATTCGAGAACGTGGCATCTGCCTGGTTTGAACTGAAAAAGGATTCGGTCACTCAGGCTTATGCCGAGGACATCTGGCGCTCGCTCACACTGCATGTCTTCCCATCACTGGGAACAACACCTATCTCGCAGATCAATGCCCCTATGGTCATCGAGTTGCTGCGTCCTTTGGAAACGAAGGGCAGTCTGGAGACAGTGAAGCGACTGACCCAACGACTCAACGAGATCATGACCTACGGCGTGAACTCAGGAATGATCTTTGCCAATCCGCTCAGCGGCATCCGAGCGGTTTTCAAAAAACCGAAAAAGCAAAACATGGCCGCCCTCCGTCCCGAAGAGCTGCCAGAGCTGATGGTTGCCATCGCCAATGCGAGCATAAAAAGAACAACACGCTGCCTTATCGAATGGCAACTTCACACAATGACCCGACCTGCCGAAGCCGCTACGACTTCTTGGGCGGACATCGATCTCGACAAGAAAACCTGGACGATTCCAGCGGAGCGTATGAAGAAGCGTCGTGCTCACGTCATACCGCTGACCGAACACGCACTTGCCCTGCTAGAGACGATCAAACCCTACAGCGGCCACAGAGATTACGTTTTCCCTGCTGACAGAGACCCACGGACTCACTGCAACAGCCAGACAGCAAACATGGCCCTGAAACGAATGGGCTTTGAAGGTCGATTGGTGAGCCACGGCATGCGCTCCATGGCCAGTACCATCCTGAACGAACAGGGATGGGACGCCGAACTGATCGAGGTCGCACTTGCACACGTCGACAAGGACGAAGTGCGTAGCGCCTACAATCGTGCGGATTACATTGAGAGAAGACGCCCGATGATGATCTGGTGGAGTGAACACATCCAGCAAGCCGCCACTGGCAGCTTGTCAGTCTCAGCCATTCAGGGAACCAGAGGCATGAAAGTAGTATCGATGCGTTAGAACCTCCAACAAAAGCAGCGCAACACAATGACAGGAAAATGCTGAAAGCGCTTTGGCGAGCGCTAATCAAAGCTCAAGCAGAATCATAAGCTACTGAATTATAAGTAGTTTACGTAGACAGTGCGACGACCGCCCCCAAACAGAGCTCAATGCCGTCAGGCGCTTTTACAACCACGCGTAGTCTGGCAGATCGCGCCAAGATGATGCAGCAATGGGCTGACATACTGGACACCTGGAAGCACATGCCGTTCATGATGACGTTGCGAATGCCCAGGCACAGCGACCAAACAGGGCAAAACTCGGAGCACATAGCCCGAGCGCCTGGCCGGCAGGTCGGCTTTTGAAGTAACTGGGTTATCGGCACGGAAAATTAGGACCAATTCAAACCATCCCAAAGGAAATAGGCTTGGTTTTATAGCCAGTGCTCCAAATAGCCGTCATGATTTTGGAAGCCTTCCATCAAAGAAAACTATTACAACTTGGGCACACCACATTTGAAATCTGAGCAGCACGGGTGCGGTGATAGGTCCAGTAATAGCCGTTTTTGTACAGATCGGCCGAACAGTGGACACATACGGTTCTGATGGAAATCAGGCTGCATGCTGAACACTCAATGACCACTCGATTGTTGCCGCCACCAGTAGTTGAAATATCAACCACGAGGCGGTTCTGATCGTGATTTCCGCAACCTATGCAAGTGAAGCTGTGAACAAGCTTCTCCTCGGTCCTACCTCCACCGCGGTGCGTGGCTAAACTCTGCAACACCATGCCGATCAATCGTTGCAGATTGTCCAGTGATGACTTTCCTTTGAGACTCGGCGCCAGATAGATGCCACCATACCTATGGTCGACTATCTGTCCATAATCACAATCACGCCCCCACTCCAGAGGTGATGTGCGCCTGCTGATTGCCTGGCGACTGGGATGCAGAATGAAAACCTGGTTGCTCCCGTCTTCCGAGTAGTTCTTGCCCAGATACATGTCCTGAACCAGTTCAGCCAAGGAGTCATCATTGAGGCCATCACGGAATTTGGCATCCATGATCAGGCGGGCACTCAAAGCAGGAACTGCAGGTGGCGAATCCATATTGGACAGCAAGTCATATACACAGAAATCCAGCACGAAATCCGGACGTTTCCCTGAAGCAAGTTGTTTCTCGTAGGTCAGTCTGATCCGCTGTTTGCGCTTGACACAATGCAGATCAAATGAGACATCAAATTGATTGCACTTCACCGCCTGAACTAGCCGTCTTTTCCAATCATCATCCCGGATAGTGAACCCGTATATTTCGGTCAACACTTTCAGTATTTTCAGTAGGCACCACTTTTCATACAAGCTGGCGACATTCACCAGTCCGATCTGCTCGATCACCGTCATCGACTCGAACAGGCTTGCATCCATGCCCGGCATGGCCATGATCTTCCTGTAGGAGGCACGCGACATGGCGTAGTCCGGGTTCTGGACGAAGGCCATCGAGTTTGGAAACGAGTGGCGCTGCCCAACACCCTGCTTGCGGAGAAAACCACGCAACTCTGCAAGGCGTTTTTCAAGTGGAAGCACTTTTATGATGAAATCATTGAGACTAGTAACCTGCTCTTCATATAGCCAGGCTCTTGCCTGAAGAGTCTTCAGTTCCTTTTTTACCTCACTTCGCTCTGCACTAACCAGAGGGATTTTCCATTCATTCCTTGCTAACTCATAGCGCTGCTCAAGCTGTCGATCCAAAATTTGTTGCAGGGGGCTTTTAGAAATGGCCACGCTATTAACGTAAAAAAACTCAAGCTGATCAGCCCTTTCATAACTTAACTTCCTGTAAAAGCCCTCAACCCTGAATTCGAACTTGCTCTGTTGAAACTTCTGAGCAAACGAAGCAAATGAACCTGGAAGTTTTACGGTTAGATACTTTCCATCACTGATTTCTTTTTTGTAATCACGGCCATTAACCTGATTGCAGAAAAACTCGGTCTCTGCGTTACGGAAAAGCTTCCCAAGGACAATATTGCAGCCTCCCTTGCGCAGCCCTGCTACAGAGCATTCCTTCTGGCCACTCAGTGCGTCCTGAAACACGTTTTCGTTGCGACGCAACTCCCTTTCAATTTCACGTATTTCGTTGTCAAAGACCGTCTGATCAACAACGCGAAACTCGGTTTGCGCAAGCTCTTGCAGTCGTGACAGATCAGATGCCATGGCAAGCTCGAATGCCCTGATCCGGGCAGAACCAATCTCACGAAATCTGCTGACGAGGTAGTTGACTCTGGAAAGACAGTAGTGCAAATGCTGGTTGTCCGGTGTATTCAGACTTTCCTGAAAAGTGCGCCCCGTTAGAAAACGTGACTGCCCCTTGGTGGCAAGCTCCATGAACGTTCGATTGATAGGTCTGACTGATCTTGCCGGCATCAAGGCCTGTATCTCCTTGAGCTCGACCCCCGGCGTTTTAGCGATATGTTCCAAGGCCTCGACAAAGTCCTTGAGGCGATCAACCAGTTCATCCGAATACAGGTTGGGCACCTCCTGCTCCGTGCGCCCCTTGATGGCACTTTGCTCATTCAGAATCAGCATCCACAACTCATTCTTGAAATCGCGCAGGTAATACTCCAGTTCGTCCACGTTGAAATTGGCCGTGTGCACGACCAGATCGTAGCGTCGGTTCTGGACAACCAGCTCTACGGTACCAGCCGTCCGGTACATTTCCGACAGATGTCGAGTGTTCTTTTCATCCCAACCGGTGCTGTGGATCCACCAGATTTGCCGAGTGGCTGGATCCTTAACCGGCAGCAGCGGGATCTGCCCACCACTGCCGAGCATGCAGTATGGAGGATGTACGAGCGGCTCATTTATGCGCAGCCCCAGCCATGGCTGATACCGTCTGAATGTAGTGGTTTCCACTCGGTAGACACCGCAGCTCTCAACCGCATCAAGGGCATCGCTGGAGGACTCAAGTTTCAGTAGGGTCTCCGCATCAGCCCAGGAGATGTCCAGGTTACGGAACTCAAGATTCGGCTGCATCACCGGGCCCAGTAATTGACGACCCAATCATTGGCTTCGGCGTTGCGCAGCAGTTCATCCAGTTCAGCAATACAGCTGTCCTCGCCACCTATTCCCTCAATCGCGTCGATTCTCTGTTCGAGGAAAACACGCATCTGCTGCAGGACATCCTTGCGGGTGATGCCTTCGGATACCTTTTTCGAACCATCGAGCATCAGCTTCGGCAGCACCTTGTGCAGTATGAAATTGTTCAGCAAAGTCGCATCGTCCAGGCCCAGACGTCTTGATTCAAAAGCGTAGTTTCTTGCCTGACGAACCGTTCTGAGACCGAACTCAATACCAAGCTTGCTGAGAAACTCCCGGGCCATATCGACCAGAACCCCAACAAATACATCGCTTCGATCAAACTCTGGGTAAGGCGCACGTTCGCCCAGGTGAACCGCCTGCAAGCGAACCGGCATACTTACATCCAGTTTCTGGGGTTGCAGTTCGGCCTCGAATGCCTGCCAGTCAAACAACAGCGGATTGCTAAAACGAATCACATGGGCTCGATCTAGGATCTTGGGCGACAGGTAATGTGTGGTTTCGTCCACGTTGATGGCGCCGACAAAGCGCACGTTGGCCGGCAGTGTAATCGAAGATGGCGTTCGGACCAGACCGGCGAGTACCCGGCGCAGTTGGGAATGATACTTGAGCAGGGACTCACCATCCTGGAAACCACAGAGCTTGTGCAGCCTGGCATTGGCTTCTTCGTCCTTCAGCAAGTCGGTGAAGTCGGTCAGCGACTGCGACTTGCCCTCGCCCATTACCTCGTCCACAAGCTTGAGGAAAGTGTCGAATTCACGCTGCACATGGGACGCTTCGGTATCGGAATAAAGGAAGATCTCGGGCTGTTTGCTGCGTTCCTCAAGCAAACTCAGGAAGTCGGCAAAATAGTACTCCACACGAGCCAGGTTCATCTCGTCCAGGCAAATCAGATAAGGAACCTGCGGATTGTTGGCCGCCTCGATCAGCGCATCAAGAAACTGGGTGGTGATGTAGCGCTTTTCCAACGGATTGTAGTAACCCAGCAGATCCTCGGTGCTGGTCCAGTTCGGCTTCACCGGAATGACAATTGCCTTGCCACCAATGGCCTGCGCGAAAGACTTGACCAGATAGGTCTTGCCCGAGCCCGAGTCGCCAGCCAGCACGATCAGATCCTGGGTTCTGAGCAACGCCAGAAAATCCTTCAGCAACGCCTGCCTGTAGTAAATACCTCTGGCGTGCAGAAAAGCCTGTATATGGGCAATAGCGGCATCGGCGTCCAACCCGAACACCAGCTCGAAGTCATGACACTCCGTCGCGTCATGCTGCTGCGCCTCACCCAACAGGGCCTGCATGTCTCGTTCATCAAGAAACCCCAGACGCAACAATGTATCGGCCTTGTCCCTGACAAAATCATTCAATCGCGCGAGCTGGCTATCCATTACGGCTTTCCTGGTCTGGTAATTTTCTGTCAGCACACTCAGCCGCTGGTGCTGTACTTGCACCTGCTCTTGGGTCTGTTGCAGACTTCTGGTCTTTTTATCAAGTTGCTCGCTGATTTGTTTCTCGTCGCTTTTCAATTGCGCAACAGACTCGTCAAGGTGAGCCTGCTCCTGCTCGAGTTCGGACTTGAGTAACGTGAAATCAGCCTCTAGCTGGGTTCGGTGCTTGTGCCTGTAGAAGTCAACAATCGACTTTTCCAAGAACACCTTCCCCTCCTCCATGACTTTGGAACCCAGCTCGAACGGCAGCTCTTCGAGAGCTTCTAGACTGCCCGATACCGTCTGAAGCGTCAGCCGATTTCGTTGACGCTCCCGCTCAATCTCAGGGCTGAGCTGAACACGTGCTGTGTAATAAACAGCGCCTTCGTTTCTTTCAAGCAGAAAGGATCCATCGCGCGGACTGATGTATACCCTATGGCTTATGGGGTATACGTCGACAGGATATTCAAGCCTGCTGGAATCGTTCGTGCTTCTCAAAAGTGTGAGGAAATATGGACGTTGACCACCCTCCCCGGCAGTAAACTTTCCAATCACTGTCAGCGGCTGATCTGCCGCATATCCCCAAGATTTTTTGAGGAGTGACAACAGTTCCGCATCACTCTTGCCTATGAGTTCATCCGGGGCATATTTGACTGTTTCAGACACAATTTCGTGCACCATTCGAGGTATTCATGAGAGAAGTCTGCAGGGGATCAACGGTTGCGGAGCAAGCCGAAGCAGTGCATTGGCAGCCACAACAGCTTACCAAAGACTGCCCGGTCGGACGTGTATCGGCGCCTGGGCTCATTCCAATAGCGCTTGGCGGGCGAACAGAACCTGAATCGGACCCCGTTAAGTTGGAGAGTTTGAGGCTGGCGTTGTCCGAGAATTGGATTTCAGAACGCGTTGGGGTCTGCAGTTGACTAGATCCAACCCAATGACTGCTCACGCAAGCGGGGCCCGATTTAAACCGTGATACGGCGAAGGACTTGAGCAAGTATTTGAGCAGCGCTCAGGCTGACAGTGAAATGCAACCTTAGCTGAGGGTGCGGAACATGTTCCTGTGCGAAAAATGTTCAAAAACCGAAGTACTAGGTCTTGACCACCGGGTAACAGGCATCGCCCCACAGTGTGCGTGGGTTATCGAGCATCAACAGAATCACCAGCGGTACCAACTTGCCGAGCAAGTTCGCACAATCACGTAATTGCGCCCGGTTGACGCTGCCATCCCAGGTCGCGCCGCCGTGAATCAACTGATTGCGCAGGGTGTAAATGCGGTTAAACATCACCCCCAGCACTTTCGCCGTATCACGGTTGGCCAGCGCCGACTGTGCACTGCGCTTGCCGCTCCGCAGACGCTCCTCCCACTCCACCTCAGTGATCTTGCCGTTCTGGAAATCCCAGAAGCTCTGGAACACATAGGGGTTATCCAATAGCGCACGGATACTGCCGGCGAACTCCGACCAAACAAGCTTTTCGATCAGGTTCCCGGTATCCAGCGTGCAGAGTTTTTGCAAAAAGCTCTTGAATGACTCCTGCTCGGACAACCGATACTGCTCATCAATGTCCGTGGCATAGGCCGCATTAAAGGCAATCCATAAAAAAATAAATCGCCCGTCCACATCCTCAGCCTGCTCAGCACGGTTCAGCCAGCTCAAAGCCCGGTGCACACGTAAAGCCAAATTCGGGTGATGAGCATCGCGTTCGATACGATGGCGTGCTTTGAGCGTCTGGTAATCCATTCCAGGATGTTCCTTGAGACTGGTGAAAGAAAGCAGTGATAAGGCGAATTTTGTGGAATTCGCAACCGGACGCGACACATCTTGCCGCAGATGGCTATAAGCTACCACTCATTCAGGATTTGGATCCATAGGTGGTTTCCCTGAAGATTTTTTTGTAGCTACGCCAATCCCCATCAAGGACTCGTTAATGTTCAAACTCGACACGCCGCTAGCCCGGATGAAGACAATTGCCTCCGGGTTATTATTGATGGCGGCTGCTCTCTACGTGACGGCGCTTGAACTTGCCCATGCGCAACCCGTATTTGCCGGCTACCTCAAGGCGTTTTCGGAAGCAGCGATGGTTGGCGCCATTGCCGACTGGTTCGCGGTCACAGCCCTGTTCCGACGTCCACTCGGGCTGCCTATCCCGCACACCGCGATCATCCCGCGCAACAAGGCGCGCATCGGCGCCAACCTCGGCGACTTCATCTGTACGCACTTCCTCTCTCGCGAACAAGTACTCGCCAAAGTCGGCGAATTCGACACCGCCAAACGGCTTTCCGTGTGGCTCTCGACGCCTGCCCACGTTAGCGCACTTTCCAACCTATCCTTGCGCCTGGCCGGTCACGGTGTAGGTGCCCTGCGCGATGAGCGCGTACGCCAATTCGTGCGCAGCACCGCCTTCGCACGCCTGGAACAAATCGATCTCGCACGTATGAGCGGCCAGCTGCTTGAAGTACTCACCGACGACGGAAGGTCTCAAGAAGTACTTGAAGGCCTGCTTGATCAGATCGATCTGATGATGCAAAGCGAGACCACGCAAAAGCGCATCGGTGACTTGATCGCTGCAGAACTGGACATCTTGCGCTTCAACGTCTTCGGCAAGGAAATATCCTTCAGTGGGCTGGCCGGTAACTGGACATCCGACAAATTGGTCAAGCGCATTTCTACTGTCATCAGTGAAGTCAACGAAGACCCCGAGCACGAACTGCGCAAGCAATTTAACGAGCAATTGCTGGACTTGGTCGCCAAGCTCAAGGATGACCCGGCCTTTCGTCTGCGCGCCAGCCAATTGCGCGCACAACTCATCCAACACCCGACACTGCACGACTACCTCACCGATCTGGTCGACGGTGTCGTCGATTGGTTCGAAGCCGATATCCAAAGCGACACTTCCACCCTGCGACAACACCTGAACGCCGGCGTACTCAAACTGGGCGAAGCCCTGAGCGAAGACGCTGCCATGCAAAACTGGATCAACGAACAAGTCCTCGCCCTCGCCGGGCCGATGGTCGAACGCTATCGAGCCCAGATCGGTAACTACATCCGCGAGCGAATCGAGCAGTGGAATGAGGAGGAACTGGTGGAGCAACTGGAGGCGCATGTGGGCCGAGACCTACAGTTCATCCGGATCAACGGAACGCTGGTGGGTGGCTTGGTGGGTGTGCTGATACATGTGGGGACGCAGGTTTTCGTGCACGGGTGATTGCCACGATTACATGCGCAGAACTTAAAGCTCATTAGTGACCAGCCGATAACCTTCCGACTCGCCTGAAAGGCATCGTCGGTCAACCCAAAAAGGATGATGAAGTGACCCCTGATCTGATCAAGAATCTTGAACACGCCGTGGCCGGCGTTCTGGATGTAGTGGCCGGGCTCGATAGCCGTTCCGCCCACCGTGCCACGTTGAAGTCCGTGTTGCGCAAATTGCGGATTACGCGCGAACTTTCGTCCCTGTATTACATCTGCGTTGCCGGTAGCCAAAGTGCGGGCAAGACGCGCCTAGTCAGGGAGCTCTATAACCTCAACGGTGAACACGAGTGGTTGGTTGATAACCAGGGCCGTGGTGAACGAGTACCGGTTTTTATCCTTGAGAAGGACTGTGCGGCACCTTATGCCGTCGGAGTACGTTACAAGCCAGGCCCTGATGGCAGGGAGGAAGAGGCACTCGACAAGGAGTCTTTCCGCCGAATCATCAGCGCTTACGACGTCAACGATGATTACCTGTTCACCAAGCTGTATGTGCCGAAACAATATTTTTCGGCTCAGAGTTTCGGGCTTGTTCTGTTACCGGGTTACGAGATGCTCAACCGCGACAACGCCGAATGGCAGGGGTTGATGCGCCACACGTTGATCCACTCGTTGGGTAGCGTACTGGTTACCGACCGCACTCGAATTGCCGATAACGCCCAGGTAAAGATTCTGGCTGATCTCAAATCTCGGTATTTCCCCGATCGCAAGCCCGTCATTGCCGTTACCAAGACAGAAGCCTTGGAAAACCAGCAGATTGAGGACCTTACTACAACGGTTGCCGATGTGTTCGAAGTCCCTGGACACGAACAGGATCGAATCATCTGCACGGGCGTGGGAGATGAGGATTATCGGAGGAAATGGACCCGCAACATCATGGACATTGTCGGTAAGTACGCCTTATCTTCGGCGGGCTCGGAGACCGTTCGGATCGAAGAGCTGGAACGCATCATCAATGATGAGCTGGATAATGTTTCTGCGGCGCTTCGCGAGGAAGCGGCGGGAGAAGGTATCAGCGAGCATCTGAAGGAGCGCCAGGTCGAGAAAGTTCGTTCCGCATTCCGCAAAGCGTCCGATCACTATCGGCGCCGGTACGCGAAGGAACTGCGAAACAACATGATCAGCTATGCCAATCACGCGATCGGCATTGCGACAGATAAATACATCAAAGAAGAGGAAAACCTGACGGCCAAGCTGCGTCAGGCCGGTAATTTTCTAACGTTCCAGTCGGGTGAACATGAACAGCGTTTCCACAAGCGCATAGTCGACTGTTGGAACGGCGCGGACGATCAAGGCCAGTCACCGTTGATCAGTGACTATCGCGCCATCACCGATATGTCTCGCAAGGAACTTGAAATCGAGCCGCCTGCACAAGGGACACCGGCACTGACACAACAGCCACTGCACAACCTGATCGGCCATGGGACCACCAGGGAGCAAATTCCCGACGATAAGCTCCTCGAACTTCGCCAGGATCTGCGTTTGTTGATGGGGCAAAACCTGAAAGACGAGGAAAACCTCACCCCGCAACTATTGCAGAGTGAGCAGCTGGAGGAGGTCCTGCGCCAACTGCCCGCGATGACGATGGAATACGTTCGGATTAATCAAGCCATTGCTCTGCGTAAGCCCGAATTGCTCAACAAAGAGTTGGCGAATTTCGACTTCAACGCACTGCGAACGGAAATCGAAACCGAGCTGCCACAGGCTCAAAAAACTTTCGGTCCGCTCCTCAAGTCCATTGCCGCCATCATGGCGGTAGACGTTGCCATTGATGGGCAGTTCGATGTCTTGAACACTCTTACCGGTGGGGGCGCGGCGACTGGGCTGGGCGGTACGCTCTCGATGGCGGCTGCGGGAGCCATCGCGGTTGGCTTCATCGCTTACAAAACGGCCAATCAGGTTCAGGCGTACGACGCGGCGAAAAAAGGCTTTATCCGGGAAAGCCTGATGCACTTTGCCGAATCGCACATCCAGAAAAGCCTCGAACTCTACGATGACCTGATGGAAAACCTCGACGACCGGATGACCAGAAACCTGCGCCTGGCTTATGGACTGGGGGGTGAGTTGACCAAGCACGATTCGTTGACCCGCAATTTGCACCGCATGGACGTGGCCCGCACCAACGTGATCAAGGCTCTGGACCGTGGCTGATATCTGGACGCAAAAGTTTCGCCAACGCAACGATTGGGCCCAGCACGCCTATGACCGCTTCGTCGCCGAGGTGGACCCTGAGCTGGTCGGGGATTTCACCCGCTCGGAGCATATTACCGTGGTGGTCTACGGCACCACTCAGGTTGGCAAGACCACGTTGATTCTTGATCTGCTCGGCATTCGCAAGGATGCGTTGCCGGCGGTCTCCGAGGTATTGCGGGGCGGGCAGCGGCTGGGTAAATCGTCTACCGCCGCACCAATTCGCTATGGGCGCTCCCCTGACGATCTTTGGTACTTGGAAGAAGACCCGACGGGCTTGAGCAATGACGAGGCCGCGGAGCGCTTTGGTGAGATTCGCGAACAAGTCATGACTGGCAGCGCCCATTCCTCGCCCCTCATGAATGTCCGTATTCCGGGCATGTTTTTCCAGAGTGAAGGAGAGGGGGCGCTCAGCCTGGATCTGCGGCTGATCGATATTCCGGGGATCAATGCGATCAACGAACACGAACAACAGGTCGTCAGGCGAATCGCCGAGCGATATGTCGCCTCGGCTGATTTGATCCTGCTGGTGGGGCGTGCGGACAACCTCGGTTTTCTTCACCCTCGCGCCCTCGATTTTGAGGCACTCAACGACTGGATGCTGCAACCCAGCCGGTTTCGCGTGGTATTGACCTATACCTTTTCTCCGGCAAGTTTCCAGACCTGGTTCGGCAAGGCCCAGGACGCGAGCCCCCTTACGGCTCGCGATGTTCAGCAGCACCTTTACGATGAAATGTGCACCCACGATGAAAAGCCACCGCTGGAGATGCTCAAGCATATTTATCCGCTGGAGTTTGGTGATTCTCTGGAAAACATGCGCAATCATTCGCAAGCTTACTTCGAGCGTGCAAGTAGCGTAATCGAGGCATTGCGCGGTGAATTGCTAACCAGCATTACGGACGCCGCCAGCCCGTATGCCCGATTGTGGTCTGCCTTTCGGGTGGGGGAGTTCATTGAAGCAAAGGTCCAGCGCCACAACGACGCATTCGACACCCAGAGACCTGTTCTGGAACAGGCGATTACCAAAGCGCAACAGCGCGTGAGGGATGCCGAGTCGCAGTTGAACGATGCAGTAGGCGATCACCAGGGCATGGAGCGGCAGCGCCGTCGTCATGAGCAGCGTCTGAGGCATTTCAATCGGGGCGCCTACGCAAAACGCCTGAAGCAGTACTTTACCGCCGATATCAAACTCGCCAGCGGTGAGACCGTGCCCGTGCTTCAAGACGCGCTGAATGAGTTCCGGATCCGTATTCGCCGCCTTTGGAGCAATCTCTGGGACGGATTGAAACACTCCTCTGCCAATTTTGATGAGAGTGACACAGGCCCGCCCTCCACCGCGGCATTGCGCATGATCGGGGACCGACTCGACGGATACTGGACCGACAACTACTTGCTGAGCAGCAACTTCCAGACCGATGCCTCGGTCCTTCGAAACCAGGCAGATATCGTGTGTGACACCTATGCCCAGGCGGCTGACCGGGTGTTGGGGAAACAATTCAGGACAGCACTGGCTCGTACTGTTCAGCAAACGCGTAGTAGTGAAACGATGCTCAAGGCAATGAAACTGGAAATACAACGCCATGAGCTCAAGCTGAAGGAGGCCGAAGCACATTTGCTGAAGACCGAGCAGCAACATGCGCTCTTCAATGAGCGGATGGAGCAAGGCCTGGTGCACGCTTTGAAATTCAAACAGTACATCTTCGAAGCCTTCAGGACTGAGCTCAGCACCGTGCGCGATGTGGTGGCCCGGCCCAGGAACAGTGTCGAGCAGCTGTGTGATGCCTTTTATGGACTGCTGTTGCCGAACGAGCTCGACAAGATGCTTAAAGGAGATGAAAAGTGATGGACCGTGCAACCCTTGAACCCGAGATCCAGCAGGCGCGTGAAGAGCTGGGCCGCTTGCTCGACGAGCTGATAAACCAACCGTTGGTGGAGGAGGCCCGGCGTATAGCAGGTGACAATCTCGACCAGTTGCAAAGCGATATAAAAACTCAGGGAGGCGGCCTTCGGCGACAAATCGATACGGGCTTCACCACGACCAATGATGACCTTGGCGACGCGGTGGACAAGGTGCGTTCGGCCGTTTCGAAAATCGGCACCGACGTCACCCAGGCGGCACAGACTACCCAACTGCGGCTGGAGGGTATGGAGCCGTTGCTGAACAGCCTCGCTGCAGGGATCGTGTCCAGTGAAGAGCGCCTGACCAAGTTGATGCAGGCGCAACTTCACCACAGCGCCACGTCATTCAAGGCCATGACTTTACTGCTCAATACTCAGCAAGAGGAGAACAGCAAGTCCATCGCCAACCTGTCGGCGGAACTGGAGGGTGTGAAAGGAATGCTCTGCGCCGAGCGTGAAGACTTCCAGCGGGCGCTACAGGAACAACGCTTTAGATTTAAAACCCTGTTAGGGCTGTTACTGCTAACAGGCGTTGGGACCTCTTCTGTGCTGCTCAAACTGTTTCTTGGTTGATTACTTGCCTGCAGGGGTTTCAAGACGAGCGCAACCACCGAATTACACGCATCGTCTCATAAGGCTCGTTTAGGGCGTTTCAGCCGTTCGCTAGTCCCAACGAGCTGGCAGGTGCGTCGCTGGCCAAGTTTCGACTGAAATCCACCGGGCAGCAGCGGTCTATGAGGGTTCACGCATTGACCACACCATAGTTGGTGGATTCACGCCGATAGGCAGCTTAAAAGCTTACTCGCCAGCTAATGGCCAGCTTTAACTCTACAAGGATGACCCTTTTGCCTTCAGCCAAGACTCACAGCGCCCTGAGTCGTCAGTGGGAGCTGTTACAACAACTCCCCAAACGCGCCCCGGGTATTACAGTCAGTGAATTGCTGGCCCGTTTAGTTGCTGCTGGTTACTCTATCAGCCGCCGCAGCATCGAACGCGACTTGCGCGATCTGTCCACAGTATTTCCACTGCAGTGCAACGATAGCGGTACGCCATTCGGTTGGTACTGGAAGCCAGGCGTGAGCGTCGAATTGCAGGGCATCACCCTGACCGAAGCCGTAAGTCTTTCGCTAGTCGAAGATGCCATCCGCCCGCTGCTTCCGGGCAGTATGCTGAGCGTTCTGGAACCGCGCTTCGAGCACGCTCGGCAAAGACTCAAAGGCCTCAAAGATGGCAACCCCGCAGCCCGCTGGCCTGACAAGGTCGCCAGCGTTCGGCCGGATTTCAACCTTCGAGCCCCGGAAATTCGGGCAGAAACACTGGAGGCACTGCAGCACGCTCTCATCAGCGAGCAGCAGCTGCGCTGCCAATACTACTCGGCGCACAACGACAAACTCAGTGAACTGACCCTCAACCCCCTAGCCATTGTCCAGCGAGGCCTCGTAACCTATCTCATTGCTACCGCCGCGCCATACACCGATGTACGTCAGTTCGCAGTGCATCGCTTTCGAGCGGTTACGGGGCTCGATACGCCTTGCCAAGGACTGGAGTCATTCGAGCTGAAAACATACCTTGCCACTGACGCTTTGCAATTCGGCAAACCGCAGAAGATTCGTTTCAAGGCTTGGCTGAGCGAACACCAGGCGCGATTGATTAGAGAGACACCATTGAGCACGGACATGGTGCTGGAAGCGCTGTCGGACGGTTTTCAGGTGAGTGCGACCCTAAACAATACATGGCAACTGCACTGGTGGATTTTGTCTTTGGGTGATTCGTTGGTGGTGAAGGAACCGGCAGAGTTACGCCAACAGATGAGAGACACATTGCGGCGGGCGGCAGCAGCGTATGGGCACGAAGAAGACAAGGTGAGCTCGGTGTAATCCATCAGCCCGCTTGCCTGGACCCGCTTAACGAAGCACCAAAGGCATCGCTGTGGAACGCTGTAATCGCTGTCTGTGACGACGAAGGCAAAGCGGTGCGCGGCGGTATCCACGCCTGCGATGATTGAGGCATGGACGGCCAGGTATCGCCCCGCAAATTTGACCACTCGTTAATGCTGACCAAGAGTTAAGCTCTGCCTGCGGTGACACCGTCTTGTCGTCACCGCGTTCACGGCACCCCCTCATTCATACAGGCTCACCTGTACGGCCGAGCAGGCATCTAATGCACACTGCCCAAGCCCCGGGCCTCGAGAATCATGCGGTCAAGCAGTGCGAGCATGTCGTCGACATCAATGTCCTGGAACCGGCCATTCGTATCCTGATCAAGGATCATGGCGGCGAATTCTTCGCTGTACTCGACCACTGCCTCAGCTTCAACCTCCGCGAGTGATAGGTCATCCGCGTGACTGTCAGCTTCATCGTTACGCATCGCGAACCTCGCACCTAGATGGGGCTTCAGCTGAATGGTTGCAACAGCTTGGCTTTGAAGATCTCCAGCCCCGTCGCAGGCCGGACATCCAGATCGACGTGCTGGCATGAAGGGCAGGCCGAAAACCAGTCTTTGCCCTCACGCAGCGCATCGCTGTGTGGCACCGTTGTTTTATGCCAGTGGCATTGGGGGCAGGTGAAAGTGAAGGGATGCGGTGGCCAGGGCATGGGATAACCTGCTAGTCGTAGAAAACATGGAGTAGCCGATACCGCACTGGGTCAGGCTGAATCACCGGTGCGCTTGTCCAGTTCCTGCTTCATCTCGTGGTATTCACGGAAGAACTCGTAGCCCTTTTTTACAACGACGATGACGCCAATGACTGCGAACAGATTTTTCATACTACGGCCTCTTGTGGTTGGCTGATTCCTGATGAGGCGAGCATGAGGGTGCAGCACGACAAGACGTGTCGTGACCGAATGATCCGTCGGCGTTTTACTGATTACTGCACCCTGCGCGCACTACCCTTGTAAGAGCCCGTTCACCAATCGATAAGCCTCAGGCAACGCCATCTTCCCGCCTTCCACCGCCTCGATCAGGCGCAGCGCCTTATCGGCACTGATGACATCTTTCTCGATCACCTCTCGAAGTGACGAAATAAAGCCGGACTTGTCCAACAGCGTGATAGCCCCCATGCGTTCCTTGGTCTCCATCTCGGCCAACCGCTCTTGATAGACCAGCAACAACTCCTGCTTGCGCCCCTCTGACATTGCACCGCCGCGAATCCACCGCGAGACACCGTATGCCAGAACGCCACCGGCGGCCGCAGCGCCGAGTGCCCAGCCAAGTGGCGTCGCCGCCACGGCAGTCACACCCACCCAACCGGCGGCCGTGGTGAGAACCGGAATACTGGTTGCACCGGCGATACCCGCCACAGTACCGGCCGCGGCGGCGCCAAGGCCGATACCCAGCGTGCTGATTCCCACTTCCCCGAGAATGCGTACACGGTCGTGGGGCGTGCGTTCCAGCTCGTCGATAACTTTGAGCAGCTGTTTTTTGCTGACCTTTGGCTGCCGACTCATGAGGCTTTCACCGAAGTCAGTTCAGCCATGACAGCCTGGAGCATTTCGATGAACAGGTCGAAGTACGTCCGGGCGATCTCCATCAAATTCTGCGGAAGCGCCAGCAAGCTCACACCGTCCCCGTTCTCGGTTGGTTGCTTATCGCTTTGATGACCGGAGACCGCGATCGTCAGGCCCAGCAACGCACCCAGGGGCGCCAATATCGAACCGAGCAACGGTATTGCAGCAACCAGCGAAGCAATGGCCACGCCCATCAGGGTGCCAATGGCCAGCCCCTTGTGCGCCGTGATGAACTCCCGCAACTTCATCACGATCAGCTTGCCGATGGAGACAACCTTGTTACCGATACGTTGGGTCACGTTCACCAGCTCTTTGAGCCGCACAGCGATTTCCGGCGACAGACCGCATTCGCGCAACCAGATATAAAGATCGCTGCTGGCCATGGAATCACTTTCGGCTTGCATCAGTGCAAGCTCGAACTCGGCTTGAGCCTTTGTAATTATTGTTGTCATTGCGCTTCCCCTTACAGTGGTACGTAAATTTCAGTTCAGTGGCCAAGGAATTGCGGCCATAGAAAGCTCCGTTGACTCTGAATCTGTGAAGCCCGGTACGAAGGGGGTTAACACAGCCTGCAATCCATTGTGTTCAACACTCAGCACCGCGACGCCAACACCATTGGCTTGCTGGTATGTCATCGTCTCCAACAACGGAGCACCTCCCGCGCGAGGCACCAGCAATATCGATAAATTCGGTTTGCGGCCTTTCCAGCGCAAGCAGTCCCGGTACAAGTGAGCAGACACCATGCCCTCCAATACCCACTTGCGCTCAACCCGGTACTTGGCGTCCATCACAATAAACGAGCTCCCCACCGGGCTTTCCACGGTGACAACAATGTCGGGGTAACGCGCCCCTGAAATGCTGGAAAAACCGTGACTGGCTGGCTGGTCGAATGCCGGGCAGTTTACCTGTAGCCAGACATCGACCTGCGTGTCGATACCTCGTCCTGTACAACGTATGTAATCCAGACTCGTGCCTGGCCAACGATCACACCACTGCAGGTCGGGATAGATCGACTTCATCATGGCCACCACCTGGAGATAACACCAACGCTCGTATATTTCCCAAGTAGGGCTGATCCATAAGCGCTCTCCCTCGCTACTGCCGTCAATACCAGGACGCAGTACGTACCATCCATGGCGATAAACCCGCGCGTAAACAGGATGAGCGGAGATCGCGTTGAGCCCGGCAGCGGAAATTTGAGGCTGACGCATGGAACCGAAGGGTTCCTTGCGTTGAATCTTTCGAAGGTCGCGGTGCAAGCCTTCGAGGAACTCAATCCGCCGTCCAAGCCGAGGGGCCAACGCGGAGCGAGCCCCCGTGTCGCCCTCCCCATCAATGATCTTTTGCAACGCGTCAATGACGTGTCGGCTACGTCGCAGGATTTCGCCAAGGACAACAGCCAACGCCTGATTGGCTGGATTATCCAAGTTTTCGAACACAGTGGGCACATCAAAGTGCAACACCTGAACGCTGGCATTGGCCCGTTCGAGGTTGTAGAGCAACGCCATCGCCGCAGGGTCTTGCCAGGCACGTCGCAGGGTCTGGCGATCAACACGACGCAATTGGTGCGCTGGCCGCAATGTGCGCTCTCGGTGCAACCGGGTCAGCGGCTTGCGCAAGACTTCGTTAAACGCCGCTAACAACGCCGGACCATAACGTTTCAACCGGGCATATTGAAGATGCGGGTTACTGGTTAGCCCTTCACGCCCCACTTCCAACTGGGCGTATTCGTTGCCCATCAGCAAACGTGCATCAAAGGCAAGGAGTTCATCGAGCATCGCGGCAAACGAAGTTTCGCCAAGCTTGTTTTGATCCGGAGCTACATCAAAGTGATAGGTCGCTAAGACTTTTCCGCCGCTATCAACCAACTCAGCGATGACTTTGCCCGCATAGAAACCCGGTTCCCATCGCCACGCGTCAAATGCCTCATGGTGCGAGCTCTCTAACGGCTCATCATCAACAAACAAGCGGGACTCGGGGATAATCTCGAAATAATAAGTGCCGCGCTCCATGAACCCCGAAGCCAACGCTTCGGGGCTGACCGTGAATTCGCTGCCTTGTTTGTCAACGCATCGGATATCCGCCATGTTTCAGCGCCAGAATCGCGCGGAACCCAAAGCGCGCAAATCATCCTGCAATTCGCTGACTTTGGTTGCCGAATCCGTCAGTTTCATATCCCGCAGCAAGGTACGGCTGTCTGCGAAGGCTACCTGAACCCGAGGCGTGTCTTCACCGCGCAGCTTGGGCAGGACTTTGGCGTAGATGGCTTGATCCAATGCCGCATCGAAGTCAATCACGCCGCCGCGCTCGGCCTGTTCGATGTAGCCAATGACATCGTGGATAGTGCGCCAGCCGAAATGCAGACGTGCCGGGCGCAGGGCCTTTACCAGCCCCTTGAGCGTGTCGCGTACCTTGGCAATTTGCGCTTCAGACAAAACACTGGTTTTCCAGCCGGGGAATGCTTCAACATCGATGTCCCAGAACTCGATCACTGCCGCTCGGTCGAGCACCTTGTCGCTCAAGCCATGTGTCGTTTCATCCATATTCACGGTGCCAATAATCACCAAATTATTCGGGTACGTGATGGTCGCCGGCACACCGCTGATGTCATTGTCCTGAGCATGGAAGTCAATGTGACCACCTGTCTCCATGGCCGAAAGCAGGGGGGCCAAATATTGCTCCGGGTGAGACAGGTTCATTTCGTCGAGCACTACCGTGTATGGACGTTCGGTGTCGGCACTGGCTCTAAGCAGGAAGTCGACAAATGCCGTGCGTACGTAGCTCTCGCTATTCAAGGGATTGACGTAACCCAGCAGGCAGGAGGGATCATGCCAGCCTGGCTGAACGGGGACTGTGAGCAAGCCCTCAGCCGGATTGGTTTGCCCCCCATGCAACGCAAGCGCATAACCCCGAGCCAGTACTGTCTTACCAGCACCGCTGAGCCCGGTGAGTACGGCGAAGTGACGGCGCGGATGACTCCAGAGCCCCGCATCAAGGCGAGCAACCAGGCTGATTGGAAAGGCAATATCTTCGGGAAAACTACGCTGGATGGTTTCCAGCGAGGGTCGCTCGAACGGTACAGCCTCTTCACTGTATGGCACTACGCTGGTTGAAACGGCCCCAGCGTCTGGAGTAAGTGATTGGGGTTCCCAGTAGATTTGCGCTGCCCAGGTTTCACCGAGTTCGGTCAGGTGCATCAGTTTGTCGGCACGGGTTTCGACCAATTGCAGGGCACGCAGCCAAAAGGTCAGACTGGTCAATGCTCGATCGCTGGTCCACCCGGGGTTTACCTTTCTCAACGCATCATTCAACGCACTGACGGACATTGGGCCGCTTCGCAATGCATAGAGCATGTGATCAAACCCGAGAACACGGGTCAGTAGCCAGTCCGATACTTCATCAGGTTCGCCAGAATCCAGCAGTCCCTCACCTCGCGGTGTCAGATGGATTTCGTCACCTTGAGCCCGCAGAACACCCCATTCGGCAATGAGTGAATTGAGTTGTGTTCGGATACTCGAAAATGCGTGACTTGGATTGATCGAGCGCATGTGCTCCACCAAATCCTCTCGCTTGCATCCCTCTTTGGCGAACTCAATGATCGCCCTGATGGTCGCAATACCACCACCAATGGCGAGCATGCCACGACGCCGGCGCTCAGCAGGTAAAGGATTCAAGCGTTCCTGGCCTGTAGCGGGGTCAGCGATTTCCGTGGACTCGGCTTCCTGCTCCTTTACGAACTTCATGTAGAGCAGCCAAGGCAGAGTCATGCGCTCCAACGTCGGTGTTGATAGTCCTTTTTCTGGCTCACCCAAAACATTGTCCAGGCGCTCAAGCACACTCCGATGCAGGGAAAGCTCACGCTCCGTGCCTCCTACACCTATCAGCGACGCCAAAGTGCGCAACTTAGGATAGTGAGCGAGTGTAGTCAGTTCAGTTGGGCACAACGCTGCAAAAAGACGATACTTTTTAAGTCTCGGATTGCGTCGCACAAGGGGAGGAACAACGAGTTGGTTCAACTCGCGCCAGCCTTCCTTGAGCACCTGATCACGAAGGTGAACATCAGCAGTTTTAAGTGATGCCCGAATATTCCAAAGACATTCGGCGACTCCAGGGTTGGCGATCACCTCTGAGACATTGACCGTGCCCATTCCCGTTTTTGTAATGACCTCACTTTCCCACAGCAGCTCTTGAAACTCTGTACTACAAAACTCTTCCTGATCAGCGTCTTGTACAATACGAAGGAACTCCGACAGCTTTTTCAGCCAGTTCTGATACCAGGGCAGTTCGCGATTGTGAGCCAATACCGCCTCGCAGGCTGCCTTCAGATTTGTGTTGTCCTTCAGATCTACCGCCACCAGTCATGCCCCTTATTGTCTTGTTGGGCGACCGCGCCCATATAGCGTCTCTGCTAATTATTTACATGCGGAATTACACCGCCTCCCAGGAGAATCCAGCCTCTGACACTGGTTCCTGGCCCATCACCTTTCAGGCAAACGATTAACACGAGCCACTAGCCACTGAATACGTGCTCGCGATGCCAGGCCAAGTAGTTCAAATGACGGTCATGAAGGCTACGCAATCGGCATTGCGGGGTAATACCAAGTGCCCGTTGCAGTTCAGCGGTCAAGGTTTGCGCAATAATAATATCGCCCTCGTCGGTGAAGCTGATCAGCCCCTGGTCAAAGGCTTGATCCAGGTTGGGCGTCAGAAGCAGTCCGTTAAAGGGATCGAGGCGTTCCAGATGCGTCGCGTCACGCCAAGGCTTAATGTGAGAAGCACGCAACATGGAAGCAAGCGCTATACCGCTAACGGCGCAACCTTGCCAATGCTTGAGCAGAGCTTGGCGATAAACACTTTGTCCTACCCGCGCTCGAATAATGGCTTCGCGCTCGGTACTCTCAATTTGCTGCCCAAATGATGATTGCTCGAATATCTCAATCAGGCTGAGTTCATCTTCCAATCCTTGATCGATGGCCGTCGATTCGCCGGTAAGCACTGCGAACAGGCTGCGCAAGTCTTCACTATCCGCACAATTGACCGCTATACCGGTATTGCTCGTTGAGTCCAGCGCGCGCGGAAATACTTCCAGGCTGGTGCTTTTATAGTTCTCATTGGGAGCGCCCTGCGTCAATACCTTGATTTGCTCCCAATGCACTGACTTGCGGTATGCCGGGTGCAAAACCAATGGTTGGAGTCCCACGGCGCCGATAGCTTTATGCTTGACGAATAGCGGGTACTCAAGCGCAGGATGCTCATAGCCTCTAGCGTAGGCCTTTTCTTTGTACTTCAAGCTGCAACCATGGCCTTCCAGTAGCCTGCAAATTTCCAGCGAATCAAGCATGCGTTCCTCCTGATGTTTACAACGTATCGGCGCCAATCACGAGGACCTTGAATAAAGGCCCTCGTACCTCACACCTAAGGCAGCAAAGCCTGCAGAATCTCCACCTTGCGCTGCAGCTGCTCCACATGAGCCTTCTCCGCCCGCAGCGCCGATTTCAACTCGCGATTCTCTTCGGCGTGCCAGCTCATCCGCTGCTGGCGCTCCTTCGTGGTCGCATGCCAATGCTCGAGCAATCTCCAGGCTTTGTTAGTCTGCAGATACTGCACCAAAAGCATCAGCAGGATCATCAACAGCATCAGCATCGCTACCGACGCTATCCAATCCCAACCATCCATAAACATGTCCCTCATGTCGTCAACTCCAAACTTGCCAGAGTCACGATATGTAGTGTTAAACGACACGTCTAGAATGTAGACTTATACAGGTAAAGTATTCACTCACATGGAGGCGACATGAAACGCAAGCAAACCATCGCGCAGGTCCGTTGGGACCTCGCCCTTCGCTACCGACTGATCGAAACGGTCGCATGGTGGGAAGGCCGGCTGACCACGGTGCACTTGATGCAGAGCTTCGGCATCAGCCGTCAGCAGGCATCCAAGGACATCAACACCTACATCACCGAGCATGCGCCCAAAAACCTTACATATGATCGACAGATCAAGGGGTACGTGCCGGGCAAACAGTTCAAGCCCCTGTTCATCGACGACAGTGCAAGCGCCTACCTGCACCTGCTTTACCAGAACAATGCCCGAGCGGCACACGTTGAGGGACTGGCGTTGGCCTACGCCCATACCAAAGTGCTGGAGGTGCCGGATCGCTCGATCAAGGCCGAGATACTGCGCCCACTGCTCAAGGCTTGCCGGGAGCATTTACGCCTAGACATCGACTACGTTTCGCTCAACAGTCCCGAACCTGAAGGGCGAACCATTGCGCCGCATACGCTGGTTTACACAGGCATGCGCTGGCATGTGCGTGCCTACTGCGAAAAAAACCGTGAGTACCGCGACTTCGTGCTGAGCCGACTGCGCGGCGTCCCAGAGCTGATGGACGGAGAAACCGAGAATGGCCTCTCGGACGACGACCAGTGGAATAAAGAAGTCAACGTCATCATCAAACCCGATGAGCGTCTGACGTTAATGCAGAAGGCGATAATCCAGGAGGATTTCGGGATGGTCGATGGGCGACTGCAGATTCCCTGTCGCCAGGCGTTGGTCAAGTATGTGTTGCAGCGCTATCAGATTGATCCAAAGAACATGGACCCGAAGCCAGAGGCGCAACAGATCGTGGTGGAGAACCTGAAGGAGTTGAAACCTTGGCTGTATGACTGATACCGGTCCCTTTCGACTGCCCTGTTCGCGACAACCTTGCCGCTGGCACTCGACTCCAAAAAATACCGAGCCCTGACGCAGTGCGACATGATCTGTCGCACGAGTGAATCAAGCTCTGTATCAGACCCCACGAGAGAACACGATATTGAATAATCTGGAAGCCCTGAAGCTGGTGGAAACCACGTTCACCGAGATACTGAACGCCGACAAAGTGTCCGACCTGCAAAAGATGCTGACGTCCGATTCCCTGCTGGAAAAATGGCAGATGGACCGCAACAAGTACCCAGAATTGCAGTTGAAGTTGACGGACCACGACATCAGTTCCCTCATGACTAAGGTTGGCAACGATCTTCGCTTGCATGCGGACCTCAGCGCCAAACTGGAAACACCTCTGGAAAAGCTGCTCTACGCCCTGGTCTGGAAAAATGGCGACCTGCAAAAGGTGGCGCACATCATCAAAGGTGCAGCCGATGTCAGACCAACATCGCTGACTAACGGCCCAGGCCAGGTATTCAGACAGTTCGGTCGGCACCTGGCTGATCGCTCGGAATCCATTGTCGATCAGCACGTGCTTCGTGCCTTCGAACTCTATGAGCAGATCAACGACCCAGACTTTTCCAAGATCAAGACCATTCGCAAGAAGATCAATTGGGACAACGATGTCGCCTGCATCGAACGCTACAAAGGCTGGCTCTCGAAGCACTTTAAAGTGCGTCAGGATTCGGAACCGGGATTCGTAGTAAACATCGACATGCTGCTCTTTGCGCTCGGTCGAGCGGTAAAGATCACCAGCAAGCGTGGTAACGGCGAAGCAGCGTAATCCCACCACCATCGAGGACAGCGCCATGAAAACCTACAAAGCCTTCATGCAACGTGTGGTTGCCACCGCCGGCCCCCAAGCCAACTTCACCATCACGGTTCAAGCGGTGACCTCTGCCATGGCAAAGGTCACCGCTGAAGCCCAGTACCCAGGCTACAAATGCCTGAACGCCCCCACTCAGGTGCGTTGAAGTTTTGCCAGCTCATCTTGCAGTAGCAGCGCCAGCCCACTGGTTCGCTGCACATTGCGACTCACCGCCCCTTCAAATACGCCCGGACTGGCTTCGACTAGGCTGAACCATTGCTTGGCACGAGTGATGGCGGTGTACAACAGCTCCTTGGTCAGCACAGGGTTCAGCGCATCGGGCAATACCAGAGCCGTATGGTTGAACTCCGACCCCTGGGACTTGTGCACCGTCATGGCGAAAACGGTCTCAACCTCCACCAGCCGACTCGGCATCACGAAACGTACGCCGCCGCTGCCATCGTTTCGCGGGAAGGCCACACGTAGAACCCGTTCTGCAGAGGGACCCGGCACCCAGAGAGCAATGCCGATGTCACCATTCATCAAGCTCAGGCTGTAATCATTGCGGGTGACCAGTACCGGTCGCCCTTCGTACCAACCCTGGTCCCCCGACAACAACTCACAGCGGCGCAGTTCGGCGGCCACTCGTTGATTCAGTCCCTCTACACCCCAAGGCCCGCGACGCAGCGCACAGAGCAGACGGAACTCATCAAATGCGCCCAATACTTTGCCAGCCCAGCCCGCCCAGAGGGCACTGTCCCAGGGAGTGTCTTTCGCAGGACGCTGGTCTCGTAGCTGCTCAAGGTAACGGCGATAACCAGGAGCATCGCCTATGCCGTTGATAATCAACTCGGTGAGTGCGGCATCATGCTCGCCTCGCAACTTGAGGTTGAACAGCTGAGGCAATTGCTGATCAAGCAGGCTTCGTGCTTCGGCGGCATTTTTCTCATTGACCAGTTTGGCCAGACGCCCAATGCCCTGCTGGGCGTCGAAGCGTCGGGAGTAGCGCAGCATGACGGTTTGCTGGGCCAGCGGATCGCCAGCACCGACTGCCGTTTGCAACCCCGGAGCGCTGACCGACTCGCCACTGTGGGCTTCCAGCCAGACCACTGTTTGCTCGCTATAGCCGCCGGCTTCAGCGTTGCGACAAAGGTCGCCCAACACGGAGCCTGCATCCACCGATGCCAGCTGATCCTTGTCACCCAACAGGATCAAGCGCGCCTGCCGAGGCAAGGCATCGAGCAGGCAAGCCATCATTTCCAGGTCAATCATCGACGCTTCATCGACCACCAATACATCCAGCTCCAGTGGCTTATCCCGGTGGTGAATGAAGTTGCGCGAATCCGGTCGACTGCCCAACAGACGGTGCAATGTGGAAACATCCGTCGGAATCGCCTCCTGCACCGGGGCGCTGACCGGCAGCTCACGGACGGCCTTGCCAATGGACTCGGACAAGCGTGCTGCTGCCTTGCCGGTGGGGGCGGCGAGACGAATTCGCAGCGGCTTCCCTTCCTCCACGGCCGGTGTTTGCAACAGCCCCAGCAAGCGCACGACCGAGGTGGTCTTGCCGGTGCCGGGGCCGCCGGTGATGACGCTGAAGTTACCTCGTGCCGCCAGCGTACAGGCAATTTTTTGCCAGTCACTACGGCGTTCACCGTTAACTTCGAAGGTGTCAGGGAACAAGGCATCGAGCCGACTGGAAAGTTTTTCCGGTGTTACCGCGTCCACACTCAAACGGGCGCTCAGCGCCTGGGCAATGCTGCGCTCATAGTTCCAGTAACGACGCAGGTACAGACGCTGTCCGGTCAACACCAGCGGCCGCTCCGGGAATCGCTGCGGCTCGTCCCGATCCTCCACCATCGTGCTCAAGCACAACGCCCGGCGCCATTGCGCGACGTCCAGGCCCAGCAACCATTGCGACGGTAATTGGCCGCCCTCCTCCCCTTCAGGAGGTAACGACAACACAAAGTCAGGCGCTTGCAGGGTAGCGACCAGATCCAGGCAGGAATGCCCGCGACCCAGTTGATGACTGGTCATCGCAGCGGCCAGCAACACACTGGCCTGGGCCTGGGGATCCTGTTCAAGTATGAAGGTGGCGAATGAGCAATCCAGTGCGCGCAACCAGCCTTTGTTCACCCAATTGTCGAGTTGATGCAGCAGCTCGCTGCTGTCGGCATCGCCAACGAACAACGGCGGGTGATCAACGTTGCGCTGGCTGTTGCTCAGCTGCTTAAGGGTCTGGCTCATGCGCTGACCTCCGCGTATTGGCCCATGAAGAGTTGGTCCAGTTGTTCAATCAACTGCCGTGGCGGTCGTTCGAAATGCGCACCATGGGTGGGCGCCTGGTGCCCACGGACGAACAGATACACCGCCCCGCCCATGTGCTGTTCGTAGTCATACCCAGCAAGGCGCAGCTTGAGCTGGCGATGCAAGGCCAGCAGGTACAGACACAGCTGCAGGTCGTAACGCTTGTCCAGCATGGTCTCGGCCATCGCCTCGGCGTCGTAGGCTTGGTCGTTGCTGCCCAGCCAGTTGGATTTGTAGTCCGCCACGTAGTAGCGACCCTGATGTTCAAACGTCAGGTCGATGAAGCCTTTGAACATGCCGTTCAACTCATTGGGCGCCAGCACAGGGCGCGGTGCACCACCCAACGTATGTTGGCGCACCAGGGCATCAAGACGCTGAACGTTCACGGAGCGGCTGGAAAACCAGAACTCCATCTCTACTTGATAGGTGCTCAGGGTCGAGAGTTTGCACTGGGTACCGTTGAACCGCAGTGGCGCACTCAGATAGCTGCCAAGCCAAGCGGACAGTGGCTCGATCCAGGTTTCCCAATCGCGCAGGTTGCAGCGTCGGGCAACGGTGTTATGCAGGGTGATCCGATCTCCAGCGGCCTTGGCGAAACCTTCGCGGCCTGCCCACTCGAACAGCCCGTGCAGAAAGGTGCCCGGTCCTGCGCCCCGAGGGAAACCGTGAATCCCGGCCCCTGCAGACAAGGCTTCAGCTTCGTCTTCTTCCTGCAAATTGGCTTCCAGCGCGGTCGCCGGCTCAAGATTGACACCCGGCTGCGCCCCCATCAGGACATTCCCGTCGGAAATGGCCAACGCCGAGTAACTGGCGATCCACCAGTTAGCCGCAAGCTTGTGCAGGGGGCGCAATGCCGGCCCCACCAGCGGTGGCGTTGGCGCCGTATGCACATCGTCGGACGGCACGGGGGCTGCGCACACGTCTATGTCATTGCAGTTCTTTGCGAAAGTCTCGACCACGCCGAGAAGCTCATCGGGCGTGACCTGCTTCTCACCTGCCAACATGTAACCCAGGCCTGTCTTGTGCAAGTGCGTCGTTTTACTTCTGCGATCCGATGCTTGGGCTGCCATGCAAATCCAGGTGGCGTAACGAGCTCGGGTCAAGGCGACGTAGAGCAAGCGCATCTCTTCTCCCATACGCTCATCGTTGGCCCGCAGTTGTGCCGGTTTTGCCGATTCACCTTTTACCAATTCAATCACCAACGAATCATTTTCATCGTGAAACATCGGCGGGGTTTTGCTTTTGCCATCAATCTCCCTTGCGCTACAGGCAAACGGCAGCAGCACCAAGGGGTATTCCAGGCCCTTGGACTTGTGCACGGTGATCACCTTTATCAGGTCCGAATCGCTTTCCAGACGCAGAATTTCTTCTTCGCTCTGACCATCGACCTGCTCGGCCAGATGGCGGATCAGCGCATGCTCGCCATCGAGTTCGGCAGCGCTGCGCTGCAACCATTCGGCCAGATGCAACAGGTTGGTCAGGCGACGCTCACCCTGATCCTCCACAAGCAAACGGGCCGGCACCTTGAACGTGGCCAGCAGCTTTCGCAGCATTGGCAGAACACCTTGTTGCTGCCACAAGACACGCAAATCCCTGAACAACAGCACCTGTTGCTCCCAGAACAACTCATCCTGGTTCAATTGCTCCAGCGTCTGCCATGGCAGCCCGATGCTACGGGTCGCCATCGCCGCTCGCACCAGCCGATCGCTGTTCGGTTGAGCGCAGGCTCGCAGGATATACAGCAGGTCTTTGGCCTCCTCGCTTTCGAAGACCGAGTCCCTGTCAGAGAGATAGACGCTGGCCAGTTGGCGCTGCGCCAGGGCTTTGCGGATGGCTTCGGCTTCCTTGCGATTGCGCACCAGAATGGCGATATCGGCGGGCCGCAAGGCGATGAATTCACCCTTGTCGTTCAGCAAACCGGACCGTTTGATTGCAGCGGGATCGAGCCAGGCCTGAATCGCCGATGCCGAGGCTTCAGCGGCTTTGCGCAAGTACGTGGCGTTATTGATTACGCCCTGGGTTTCCAGATGCCAGAACGTCAGGGCCGTTTGGTCCGTGCCGTTGATCTGCAAAATATCGTCGCGCCCGTTGGCTTGTACGGTGTTGAACGGCACCGGATTGCCCTGATCTTCCTTGGCAAAACGAAACGCTCCACGCGGCTGTGATTCGGCGAACTTGAAGCAGTGGTTGGCTGCATCGACCATCGCCTGGGTGGAGCGATAATTGGTGCCCAGCGTGTAATGACGGCCAGCCGTGGCCTCTCGCGCCTGCAGATAAGTGTAGATATCCGCGCCGCGGAAGGAGTAAATCGCCTGTTTCGGATCGCCGATCAGGAACAGCCCGCAGTCTTCCAGGTTCTCGCAGATGCGGTAGATGGTTTCAAAGATCCGGTATTGAACCGGGTCGGTGTCCTGGAACTCATCGATCAGAGCAACCGGGTACTGCTTGCGAATGGTCTCGGCCAAACGAGGGCCGGACGAGCTCTGCAAGGCGTGGTCAAGGCGATTGAGCAGGTCGTCGAATCCGATTTCAGCTCGGCGGCGCTTTTCTTCATCGAAGCGCTCATGCACTTCATGCAAGGCATGCAGCAGCACCTGCGCCCTGATATCAACCTTGGCGTTACGTTTTTCCAGCCAGGCATCAATGGCCTGTAGCGCCTGATGTTGGGGAACCTTGTCTTTACCAGTGAGCCTCAAGCCGGATTGACTGAACGCCTTTATTTTTTCAGGTGCAGGTTGCCCCCTACTCCACCGCTCCAAGTCGCGCAAGTAGCCATTGAATACATCATCCTGGTCTGCCCCCCTATAGGTACCTCCATGCATCCGGACCCGAACACTCTGCAGTAAGGCCTCTAGGTCGAACTGATGCTGTACCCACAACTGGCGAGCATTACGCTCCAGTTCGCCGACTGTTCCGTACCATTCACCCGGTTCCTGGAGTAATGCCTGCAAAGACCCAGGCGCTTCAAGAGGCTGGGTTTTGTATTGATAAGTCGCGTCCCGGCGTGTCAGCAACGAACCGAGCGCATCCCCCAGCTCCTGAGGGCTTTTGAAACAATCACCGATCGATCGCGCCTGCTCCACCGGCAACTCATAGAAATGCCGGCGCCAATAATCCCTGACCACCTCGGCCAGTAACTCGCTCTGGTCGGTTTCCAGTGTCTGGGTGAACAGGCTGCCACTGTCGAAGGCATGCTCACGCAGCATCCGATAACACCAGCCGTGAATGGTCGAGACGGCGGCCTCATCCATCCACTCCCCGGCCAATTGCAAGCGTCGAGCGCAGTCAGGCCACTGCTCCGTTGGGTATTCGTCACGCAGTTGCTGCAGCAACTTGTCATGTTTGCGATCCGGTTCCAGAAAGCACTGCGCCGCTTCGGTCAAGCGCGCACGAATACGGTCGCGCAGTTCCTGAGTGGCGGCGTCCGTAAACGTCACCACCAGGATTTGCGGCGGCGTAAGCGGTGCCTTGAATGCGTTTTCGCCGCCATGCCCCAGCACCAGACGCACATAAAGCAAAGCGATCGTGAAGGTTTTGCCCGTGCCGGCACTGGCCTCGATCAATCGGCTGCCATGCAATGGAAAGTCTAGGGGGTTGAGATTAACTGGGCTCATTGGTCGCTCCCTGCGTGGCTGGAAGAAAGGTGTTTGAACAGTCCGCCATACAACCGCTTGGACCATGTGCCAAAATCACCGCAAGCACATAGCTGGTCAAAGTCCGCGTAGGCGCGGCGCAAGGCGAAGGAGCTCTCTGCTTCTCCGGTGCGCTTGTAGCCACCCTCGAATGTCTCACGGGCCTTGTCCGAGGCCGCGTCTTTGTCTTCGCCATTCGCCCCCGCTTCCTCAAGCCATGCGAATGCGCTTTTGCAGGCGACCGGCAGCGGTTCACGCATGCCCGCCACCCAGGCGTCGAGCAGCGATTGCAACTGCGCCTGCGCCTCTTGCGCGGGCATTGGCCGGAACACCACATCACCGTTCAAACTGACCAGAATCGTGGTGCAGCCCAAACCGCTCAGCTGCAACGCCAGATGTCGCACCCAGGGTCGAACCAGGTTGTGCCAGCGCCAACTGTCGTCGTTGCACAGTTTCTTGCTGTCGAGTTGCAAGTACACCCGCTCACCTTGGGCATTACAGCGAATGCCGCCCAACCAGTCATTCAATCCCGGTGTCGATTCGCACGCGGCAATCGTGGCGGCAGTCTGGCCGTCCTCGATTTCAGGCCATGCCTGCAGCTGCGCGTGGTAACGCTCCAGCATGTCCGGTAGAGGCTCGGCCAATGCCGATGCGCTCAAGGTTCCGAAGCCACCCAGCGGCAACTTGCCTTCGCGCTGCAATCGCTGAACGTGCCGATCGAGCTCGGCCACCGCGTTCTCGGGCCGGTAATCTTCTTCAACCCAGCGCTTGAGCGCCTGGCTGAGCCGGTCCTGGTGCTGCCAGTTTTCGAGGCCGTCGAGCTGAAAGGTTTCGTCGTCGCGGCCGGTCAATTCGTCATTGTCGAAATTGACCTTGAGCCGTTGCTGGAAGAATGCCCCGACGGGATCACGGACAAACCCGGCCAGTTGGCGCAGGGTCAACGGCGTGTCTTGAGCGAGCGATGGCAACAAACCGGCCGATGGTTGCCCGGCTTGTGAATCATGCACTTCGCGCCACTCGTGAGAATACGTGAACAGCCCGTCGGGCCCGGGTTTATTGGCAAAGTAGGCAGGGCTGAAAGGCTGGAGCGGATGTTCCTGAGTCAATGCATGGAGCAGCGCATCAGGCGTCGCATCGGGCTGCGCCAAACGCCAGCCACTGGCCAGATGATCGCGCAGTTGACCGATCAAAACCGAAGGTACGCGCTCGCTGTTGTCGCGAATATTGCGACCGACCCAACTGACGTACAGTTGTTCCCGGGCCGATAACAGCGCCTCAAGCAACAGGTAACGATCATCCTCGCGCCGCGAGCGATCGCCCGGACGGTAATCGTTGCGCATCAGATCAAAATCTACAGGCGGTTGTTGGCGCGGGTAGTCGCCATCGTTCATGCCCAGCAGGCACACCACCTTGAATGGAATGGCACGCATCGGCATCAGCGTGCAGAAGTTCACCGCGCCGGCAAGAAACCGTTGTGACAAGCCGCCCTCTTCAATGCCGGCCATCCAGGTTTCATGCATCACACTCAGCGGCAGCGGTTCGTCGAACTGCGCGGACTCACATGTGCGCAACCAGTCGTCGAGCAACTTGAGCAGTTGGTTGACCAACAAATCTTCGCCATCACCCACCGGCCGGAAGAACACTTTCAGCAGCGATTGCAGACGCTCAACCCAGAGTACCGGTGTGGCTGGCTGTTGCAGGTCTTCGCGGGCAATTTCCAGGTGATCGAGCAAGGTCAACAGCGGCCCGGCCAAGGCGGCTTCCAGTCCCGACACTTCATCGTACGGCTCGATGCCATTCAGCTCAGGTCCCTGGCCGGTCGCGTAGCCCAGCAACATGCGACGCATGCCGAAGCGCCAGGTGTTTTGTTCCAGGCCCGCCGGCATGTCCAGGCTCTCGCGCTGCTGCGCATCGAGTCCCCAGCGCACACCGGCACCGTCGATCCAACGCTGCAGAATCGGCACATCCGCTTCCTTGATACCGAAGCGCGTGCGCAGCGCCGGTACGTCCAGCAGGTCGAGAATATCGCTGACGGCAAAGCGGCTTTGCGGCAGTTCAAGCAGGTGTTCGAGGGCGATCAGCAAGGGCTGGCGCCCACGCTGTCCCTGGTCGGCCAGGGTAAAGGGCAGATAACGAGGATCATGACGCGGCACCTGACCGAACACGGCCTCGATATGCGGTGCATACGCATTGATGTCCGGCACCATCACAATCACATCGCGCGGGCTTAGCCCAGGATTGGCACTGAAGCGAGCAAGCAACTGATCGTGCAGCACCTCCACTTCGCGCTGGGCACTGTGGACCACGTGAAAGCGCACGGAGCGATCCTGTGCCACGTCGACCGGGGCCCACACTTCGCGAGTTTCAGCCAAAGGACGCAATTCAAGAATGTCGCTTTGCAATTGACCTAGGAGGCTTGAAGGTGGCTCGTCATTGAACAGGTCGATACGCCCGCCGTTTAGGCCCTCGAAAAGGTGTCGATAACTCGCTGGCTCGTCATAGTGGTCGAGCAAATTGATGTAGTCGCGACCTTGCTTACCCCAAGCGGCGAGCAATGGCTGGCCATGTTGGCTCGCCACCATAGAAGCACTTCTGTTTGGCTGACGGCGATAGGCATGGCCCAACAAGTCTTTGTCAGCGACGATATCGCCCCAGTGATGGCGACAAGGGTTGTGCACGCACAGCAACACCTGGCTGTAGCGCGAGAGTATGGCCAAGGCTTCCAAAACCTGTGCCGGCATAGATGAAATGCCAAACACCACCACACGCCGAGGCAACCCAGCCGGGGCCTCCCCTGCTTCACGCAGACGTGCGACAAAGCGCTTGTGAACACCGGCGCGGCTCTGCTCAAGAGCGCCCTCGCCAACATCCGCCAATACTTCACGCCACAGCTCCGCTTGCCACAGGTTGTCGGGATCCAGCGGTTTCACACCGCCTTTGATGTGCTTTAGCTGATCACGCCCGGCCGCCCAGTCCTCCAGCCAGTCGGCGCGATAGACCTGATACTGATCAAACAGGTCCGCCAGCCGCTCGGAAAGCTGATGGCGCTTGCGCTGATCGTCATCCCCCTGGAGGAAACGCCGCAAGCTGCTGAAATGGGTTTTGTCGAGCAATTGAGGCAACAAACGCATTAGCCGCCAACTCAGCGCGGTCTTGTCCAGCGGCGAAGACTCGGGGGTTGTCTCTACCCCCAGGACAGACCTGTAGGCCTGCCACAGAAAACGCGCGGGAAGTTGCACATCCAATGCGGCAGCAATACCGCAGCCACCGTGATCAGGATCTTCGGCCAGCGCCAGCTTCAACCATTGGGCAATGCCGTTGCTGTGCACCAGCACGACTTCATTTTCCAATGGGGCTAATGGGTAGCGCTGCATCCAGCTCACAGCGAGCTCACGCAAATCGTCCAGACGATTGCCGTGAATGATCATGAAGCCGGGCTTCAACGAGTCCGCATCCTGCATAAACGCTTCCCTCAGGTTTGAACGGGCAGCTCTGCAGTACAGAGCAGCAAAAGGCCATCACTTTAAAACGATATGGTTACACGCCACCAGCCCGAAGAAGGTCAGCACAACCATCCACCGGAGCCGAGCATAGGTTGCCCAAGGAGGAGAGCAAATGCTGGGTGTTTGCACAGGTCAACTTCCCACGCACATACCCAACCGTTTCTGCTTAGACGACAGTTAGAAAGAAATGAAAAGGCGTAAACATCTGTGCTGTTTGTTGACAGTCCACGGGGTTCATCACCACTCACTTGAGCCTGCCCCCATGAAAACCTACCTAACCTTCATGCAACGTGTAGTTACTACCGCCGGCCCTCAAGCCAACTTCACCATTACCGTACAAGCAGTGAGCTCAGCCATGGCTGGCCAAGGTCACTGCCGAAGCGCAGTATCCCGGTTACAAGTGTTCAATGCCCCACACAGGTTCGCTGATGCTTTTCCAGCTCAGCCAGCAATTGCAGCGCCAGCCCGCCGGTATGCTGCACATTGTGAATCACGGCACCTTGCCTCGGCCGGGCCTCGACCAGGCTGAACCAGCCCTTGGCTCGTGTAATTACGGTGTATAAAAGCTACTTGGTCAGCGCGGGATTCAGCACATCAGGCAATTCCAACGCGGTATGGCTGAGTTCCGAGCTTTGAGACTTGTGCACCATCATCGCAACCTGCAGACAGGTTGTCGCGTGGATACCAAATTCTTCATCGGCATGGGCGATTCGACTTAGAAAAAACCAAATCACTTGCTCCAAGACAGTTTTTTCGAGACGAGACGCTCCCTAATTCGATCTGAATTCAGTTCAAAAAAATTTCAAACCTATATCACCTCGATGAACACCCTACCGTATTGACTGCGGCAGGGAATTTGGCGTGCCTGCTTTTGGCTGAGCACGCTCATCATTGGAGGATTTGCGAATGTATGCCCCCTGCCCTAGCTGCAACTCTGGACATGTCGTCACGAAAAATATCGGTAAACAAGCGGGTGGATTAGTTGGGGTCGCCGGCGGTGCAGCCAGTGGAGCCGCCGGAGCCTTATCGGCGGCGGAAGCCGGTGCGGTAATCGGTGTGGTCGGTGGGCCGGTCGGGATCACTATTGGCAGTATTGCTGGAGCGATTTTGGGTGGTCTGGTCGGCGGGGTCGCCGGTGGGATTGCCGGCGCCACGCTGGGTGAACAAATGGATGACAAGGTACTAAACAACTTCCAGTGCCTAGAGTGCGGTTACAGCTTCAGCGTCAATCGTTAAGTCGTTGTGAACAGGCGCCGTGCCTCACTGAAAAGGCGCCGTCTCCCCTTTATTCGCAAGGAAACATTCCCATGGCACACCTGATCGAACAAATGGCTTACGTCGGCTCTACTCCCTGGCATGGTCTGGGCAGTCGCCTTTCCGAGAAGCAACCGCTGGAAATCTGGCAACGCGAAGCCGGCATGGATTGGAAGATTCAAGAAAGCCCAGTTCACTTCAAGGCTGACAGCATCGGCCCATTGGGAACCATCCACTCGTTCCCGGAACAAAAAGTGCTTTACCGCTCCGATACCAAGGCACCGCTCTCCGTCGTGTCCAACCGGTACCAAATCGTACAACCGCGTGAGGTCCTGGAGTTCTACCGAGATCTGACTGAAGTATCCGGCTACGAGCTGGAAACGGCGGGCGTGCTGAAAGGTGGTCGCAAGTTTTGGGCGTTGGCACGTACCGGACAAACGGCCGAATTGAAAGGCCATGACCAGGTAAACGGCTACCTATTATTGGCCACCTCCTGCGATGGAACCCTAGCCACCACAGCGACGCCAACCACGGTTCGGGTGGTCTGCAACAACACCCTGACCATCGCTCTTGATGGTACGACCCGTGCGATCAAAGTGCCTCATAACACCCGCTTTGATCCGCAAGTGGTGAAAAAGCAGTTGGGCATCGCCGTTTCGCAATGGGATGAGTTTATGTGCCGGATGCGGAATTTGGCTGAACGCAAAGTGCAGTGGCATGAGGCAATGGGTTTCTTCATGAACGTGCTGTGTGACGTCTCCCCACACAGCACGTTGCCGGAAGTCCTCCCCAACGAACGGGCGCTGCGTAGAGTCCAAGAACTGTACGAAGGCCAAGGTCGCGGCGCAACGCTGGAATCATCTCGCGGAACGGCCTGGGGCTTGCTCAACGCTGTCACCGAGTACGTCGACCATGAACGACGGGCTCGGAGTAATGAGTACCGCATGGACTCGGCCTGGTTCGGCCAAGGGGCTGCGATCAAACAGCGTGCCTTGAGCGCAGCCCTTCAGCTCGCCGCCTAGTGGGGTTACTCGCGGTTACTTTCGGCTCGTACGTCTCGTTCCTGTCACCTATTAAAACGCCTGATCAGCTTGCTGCTGGTCAGGCGTTTTTTATGCATTAGGAAATACTCATGGCCTCTCAAACACTACCAAAAACGACCGTAAAAACCCGGCCAGCGTTACGCTTGGTTGGCACCAAACAACTGCCGCGTGAAGATTGGCTGGCGGTACGTAAAGGCGGCATAGGCAGCTCGGATGCAGCCGCCGCTGTCGGCCTCAACCCTTATAAGTCCCAGTTGGAACTGTGGCTGGAAAAAACCGGACGCGATGCCTCCTTGCCCAAGATCGATCCTCAGGACGAGGAGAGTCCGGCGTACTGGGGCAACATCCTCGAACCCATCGTCGCCTGGCATTACAGCAAGCGCAGTAACAATCGAGTGCGGCGAATCAATGCCGTGCTGCAGCATCCCGATCCAAAACTGCCCTGGATGCTGGCCAACATCGACCGTGAGGTCATCGGCACCGACGATGTACAGATCCTTGAATGCAAAACGGCCGGCATCAACGGCGCACGCCTCTGGAAAGAGGGCGTGCCGGAGTATGTGCAGTTGCAAGTGATGCACCAGCTGGCGGTAACTGGCAAGCAGGCGGCCGATGTCGCAGTGCTGCTCGGTGGTCAGCACCTAGAGATCCATCGCATCGAACGGGACGCGTCAATGATTGCGCGATTGATCGACCTGGAGCGGTTGTTCTGGGATTACGTAGTCAGCGACACCCCACCACCGGCCGACGGTACGGCCTCCGCCGAGGCGGCATTGCGCTGCCTCTACCCCGAGGACAATGGCCAGACCCTAGACTTCAGCCAGCACACAGAGCTGGCCACCACCTACCTGGAGCTCAAGGCTATCCGCCAGAGCATTGCCCTGCAGGGGACGCGTGAGGCCCAGCTCAAACAAGTCCTGCAGCAGGCCATGGGTGCAGCCACCCGTGCGGAGTTTGCCGAGGGCTGCATCAGCTGGAAGAAGTCCAAGGACAGCATTGGTCTGGATGTCGAACAGATGCTCAAGGACAAACCCTACCTGCAGGCCCGCTATAGCAAGACCCGCGAAGGAAGTCGCCGTTTTCTGATTGCCTGAAGCCCCCCCTCACTCAAGCCACCCGGACCGCTCACGTCCCGGTGGCTTTTTTATTTTCAGATGCAGGAGAACCATCATGCTCAAAGGTTTAGCCATCACCCCGCCGGTACTCGGGCGCATTTCCATCGGCAAGGTTGTCGAGAAAAACGGCAAGCGCCTGCCGGAGAAAGACGATCAGTTCACCCTCACCTCCCAGGTACAAAGCCGCGACGGCTGGTTGTTGCACCCGCTCAATGAGGAATTACGCAACGGCCAGGACGGCAAGCTGCGCAGCATTCCGATCCGTTTACTGTTCAACGAGCCGGATCTGAATTTTCGTGCGGACTACAGCTTGTTCGACCGTAATACCGGTCGGCCGCTGTGCGTCGGCAATGGTGAAACTTGCAAGCGTTTGACCAAGGACGGAATCCAGTCGCTGCCCTGTCCGTCACCGGATGGGTGTTCACTCGCTCAAGGCAATGCCTGCAAGCCTTACGGCCGACTGAACGTGGTGATTGGCGATGACGATCCGCTGGGCAGCTTCGTCTTTCGCACCACGGGCTACAACAGCATCCGCACCCTGGCAGCGCGTCTGCATTACCTGCAAGCCATCTCCGGCAATCGCCTGGCCTGTCTGCCGTTGGAGCTGCGTCTACGCGGTAAGTCCACTCGGCAAAGCCACGGTACACCGATCTTCTACGTGGACATCACGGTACGCAGTGGGTTGATCCTGGAAGACGCGTTGCTGGAAGCCAAACAGCGGGAACAAACCAGACAAGCCTCCGGCTTTGACCAGAGCGCCTTGGATATCGCGGCCCGCCAGGGCTTTAAAAATGGAGCCTTTGAAGACAGCGAAGAGGACACCGGCGCCATCGTCGAGGAATTTTTCCCCGTCATTGAGGATCAGCCCGGCCTTGTAGCCCACCAAGTCCAACTGACAGCGCCTGCCAAACCCTCACTCGCTCAAAAGCTGGATTCGCAAGCCACGCGGCACACCAGCAAGCCCACAGTTTAGTAACCCCCTCTCGACATTCCCAGCGTTCTCACGCATTCGTATAGGAATACCCGCATGAAATATCACAAGCTCAGAGCCGGTGAAGAAACCGGCACCTATGTCATGGACTCTCCGGTTACCGAAGCCGACATCCTGCAGATGGCGCAACAACTTGCGATGAGTCGTCTGTCTAAAGGTCGAGCACTGACTGAGCCAAGACACGTATTCAGTCATCTGCAAACACTGCTGCAGTACCATGAATACGAAGTCTTTGCTGTGCTGCTACTCGACAGCAAACACCGGGTGATTGGTTTCAGGGAGCTATTCAGAGGCACACTGGACGGTGCCAGTGTGTATCCACGGGAAGTGGTCAAGATCGCTCTGGAGCATAATGCGGCAGCGGTGATCTTGGTGCACAACCATCCCTCTGGCGATCCGGAGCCCAGCCAAGCCGATCGCACGCTGACTACCACCCTCAAGAACGCCCTCGACATGATCGGCACCCGGATATTGGATCATGTGGTGGTGGGCTGTGAAGGCTGCGTATCGCTGGCCGAACGAGGTTATTTGTAATCCCTAATTTTTCGCTTATGGGCATCAAACAACATCTCGTGGCCTTGGCTGGGATAAAAGAAAAGTCCTGTTTGAGCAACCCTTTAGCGGCTCAAAACAGGACTTTCTTTTTTTTGTCAGGACTACCCTGATAAGCAACAGATCATTTTTGAGTTAGACCCGATTGGACGTAGATCCTGCTTACTTCACCAGCTCCATCAGCCTCCCGAAGCTGTTCACCACATCGTACTTGACGTTCTCGGGAGCGTACTTCCTATTGATCTCGTCGAAAAACTTCCGTGCACATTCGATTTTGGTAGCCTCAATCGGACGCAAATCCATTGATGACATTGAGCCCTTAGTTTCAGCCACAAAGTACACATGCTTGATCGCTCCTTCCTTGAACGAAATTGCCCAGTCTGGGTTGTAATCGCCAACCGGCGTGGGGATCAGGAAGCCGCGCGGTAACTTGGCGTACACGACCACGTCGGTACACGTGTCCAGCTCTTTCACAAACTCGCGCTCGATACCGGAGTCGGTGATTACGTAGTCGTAGATGTGACGGTTGAGCTTGTCACCGGCCTTACTGAAGTCCTGCTTGGTCTGACCAGAGGTGAAGATATCCAAATCAAACTTGTCCTCAACGGGGTCGTAGGCCAAGTGCTCAATGATCATCGTCGCCTTCTGCTCATTGATCAGTCGAATTGCTTCGGCGATGAAGCTTTCAGGATTGGTACGAAACTGCGCAAATACCGCAACACTGATACCCTTAAGGATGTCCGCCGTCGTGCGTCGCGTCAGTTGCGTACCCTCGGCAACCTTACCAATGAGGTCGTACTTCACCGTTGAATGAATTGATTGCTTGTCGTACTCGACAGTTGTTTCAGAAACCTTGAAACCATCACCACTCTTCAGCGCATCGGCAGTCACCTGATCGATCTGCTCACCTTTCTGGATCGTGTACTGCAAGGGCGTCACCCCTAGGCTCTTGTCCAGCTCCTTGACCGCTTTCTTGACCAGTTCCGCGGAATCAAAGTCCACACTGTAGGCTGCCTTGCGATTGATTCGACTCCACAGCTCCTTAAATTCCTGTTTGTCGAAGTTGCTATTGAGTGGATTCTTCTTTGGCCGACGGTCGTCGCTGATCTCAAACATCTGACCGTCGCTGAAGACGCTATCAATCAACTGGTATACCTGCTCCGCATGAGCCTGCAGTTCCGGGGGTAGCGGAGCCAGGGTACCTTCCTTCTTGGCGTCGTGGTACGCGCCTGTAATGCGGTCCGCATCGTCGCTGTAGTCGTTCTTGAGCAGGTACTTGTAGATCTGCTTGGCCAGCTGCGGCGTGACTTCAATATCGCCAGTCGGGGTCTTGAGCACCTTGCCGGTGAAATAGGCTTCGTCGGCGACCTTAGGGCGTGCCGACAAGGACTCGCTGATGTCTTTCTGCAGCGCAGATACGAAGTCCTTGTAGCTCTCGCTCGCAACCACGGTCAATACGTTTACGTCATGGACGATGGCGGGGTGATCCATTCGGTCGCCGCTCTGATTAACGGACAAGCGCAAACCACGGCCTACTTCCTGCCGCCGCGAAATGGTGTTGTCGCTATGCTTGAGCGCACAAATGACGAACACGTTAGGATTGTCCCAGCCTTCACGCAAAGCGGAGTGCGAAAAGATAAAACGCACTGGCTCGTCGAATGACAGCAAGCGCTCCTTGTCCTTCAGGATCAGATCGTAGGCATCCACATCATTGGACAGCCCTGCGTTTTCTCCGCGTTTCTCCACATCGGGATCGGCCAGCCGCTTGGTCTTCTTGTCGATGGAGAAGTAGCCGCAGTGCGTCCTGCCTGCATCGATACCCTTCAGGTACTTGATGTACGGCGTTTCATCCAGGTCCAGCACCTCGTTCAGGTATTGGTGGTATTCCTCTTCGAAGATACGTGCGTAGTCGCCTTTCTCGTCCGCTGCCGAGTAATCGCGGTACTTGGCCACTTCATCGATGAAGAACAAGGTCAACACCTTGATGCCTTGGTGGAATAGGGCCAGCTCTTTATCGAAGTGCGCCTTGATGGCTTCCCGAATCTGGATGCGACGCAGTGCCGCTTCGTTCACGTCGCCATCGGCCTCTCCAACAAACAGCTCAACCCCGTTGGTGAAACTCAAGGTATCGGTGTTGGCATTTATGTCCGCGACCACATAGCCGCGGTACTGCTCCAACTCGTTTGAAAAGCCGTCAGAGAAGAGGTTGTCGCCCTTGGAGAGCTTGCGCACCACGCGCTTGATCTCGCCACTCTTCAGCTTCTGCTCGAACTCAACGCGCGCCTCCGGGGGCTTCTTGCTCGAAATCTCAATGGACTGCAAGTACAGATAAGCATTGGTACCGGCCAAGCCCTTAACCGAAATGCCACGCACGGCAATCTTCTTCACCAGTTTCTGGTTGTAGGCGTCCAGCGCATCCAGCCGATGGATCTTGTTGTGCGGGGTCTTGTGGGTGGCCGAGTAGCGCAGCACCATCAAGGGCTTGAAGTTCACCAGCGAGTCGAGGGTCTTGCCGCCTTCCATCTTCTGAGGTTCATCCAGAATCAGGATAGGCCGGTTCGCCGCAATCACATCAATAGGTTTGCGCGATTGGAACTCATCCAACTTTTCGTAAATGCGTCGGTTGTCCTTTCCAGTGGCATTAAACGCCTGCACGTTGATCACCATCACGTTGATTCCCGCGTCCGACGAGAAGTTCTCCAGGTGGTGCAACTGCTTGGAGTTGTAGATGAAGAAGCGCGCCTTCTTGTGGTAAGTCTCCAGAAAGTGTTCAGCCGTAATTTCCAGAGACTTGGCCACGCCTTCGCGGATGGCAATGCTGGGCACCACGATGATGAACTTGCTCCAACCGTACTGCTTGTTCAGCTCGAATATAGTTTTGATGTAGCAATAGGTCTTGCCGGTGCCAGTCTCCATCTCGATGTCGAAATTGACCTTGCTGACTTTAGTCTTCACCATTTCGGACGACTGCGGCAGGTTCTGTTGATGCTGAACCTGGGTGACGTTCTCCAGCAGCGCAATATCTGACAGCTTCAGGTCGGCGTTCTTGAATCCCCCCTCCGCAAACAGATCTTCGACGCCCTTCTTAGCCTTGCCCGGGTCGATGCGGTAGCTGATGGCCTCCACCGACGCAGTTGGTTGACCTTTAAAGCATTCGACCACGGCTTGCACCGCCGCCGTCTGATAAGACTGCATCTTGAATTTAAGTTTCATCGCGCGCCCCTTAGATGCATTTGACTTCGGTGGCGGGCGACAACAGCTTGAAAATCTGCTCGACGTTGATCTTGGCGGCGCTATCCTTGTAGCCTGCGTCGCGGAACACCACACGAAGCGGCTGCTGCTTGGCTAATTCTTTCACGAAGGCTTCGTCGACGCTGCCGCTGGCGTCGAAGCATGCGGCAAGCACATTGCCATCGACAAAGAATACATCCTTGCCTTGGATGGACTGCTTGGCAATCGGCAAGGTTAGATCGACACCCCAGTCCAGCATCACTTGGAACAGCAGATCCTCGGGGTTACGATCGGACTTGATGTTGTCGACAAACAAATCAAGGTTGCCTTTATCGATTGAATCTGGCGAGTAATACACATCAGCCATATTCGAAGTGTCAACCTTTAACACCCGGATGCCGGCGTCTTTGCTCCAGTCGTCGTGGCATGCTCCTTCAAGAACTTTTTGGCCTGCGCGGCGGATACGTTCTTTACTGATTTCCGCGATGGTTTTATATCCAGCTTTGAAGGCCTCGGACTTCTCATCGGTTGAATCATCAATTTGAACCATAATGTACTTACGGTTGCCACCATCCTTAGCATTCGATTTCAGCGTCGCATGCGCTGTCGTGCATGACCCGGCAAAGAAATCAAGAACAATATCGCCACGGTCCTTCTTCGTCGCTATTTCAATTACTCGCTCGATGAGGGCTGTCGGTTTCGGCGTGTCAAAAAGCTTTGGCTTCTTGAATAGTTCAAGCAGTTCATTCGACGCATCCTCATTACTTCCTACCTCATCGAAACCCCAATATGTAGGGACCGTTTGTCCTTCAGACTCAGATAGAAATTGCTTAACCCGAGGTACATTATCTCCACCAAGGCCAAACCAGATACGCTTATCCGCCTTGAGCGCATCAAAGGTTTTCTCGATAAGCCCCCACGAACGTCCTTCGGGAGGGCCGAGTTCTCTACCGCTAGGTAGCGTTACCTTGAAGAATTGATCCTTGGTCGCCCTCCCGATCATTCCCGTCATATCTACTGAAGCCCAAGGACCCCGCGGGTCATTATCTGGGTTCGTAAATGATGCACGCCGTTTTTCGCTGAGCGACATCTTTCCAATACTGTCCTTCGGATTATCCCCGTTCCTTACATACGCAAGGATGTAGTCATGAACACTACCGATTGTCGAGCGGGCATCAGGTGATGCTTTCTTTCGCCAGATGATACTGCCCAGAAAGTTAGACTCACCGAACACTTCATCAAGAATCCTTTTGAGATTATCTCGTTCGTGATCATCAATAGAAACAAATATGGCCCCGTTTTCTTTCAACAGGTTTCTGGCAAGTCGAAGCCGTGAATACATCATTGATAGCCAATCGGAATGAAACCTTCCATTGCTTTCGCTATTGACAACTAGCCTCCCCCCCACACTATCGACTTGATTTGATCGAATCAGAAATTCATTGGTATTTTCTGCATAGTCATCCGAATAAACAAAGTCACTACCTGTGTTGTAAGGTGGATCGATGTAAATCAACTTGACCTTTCCAAGGTAGGTTTCCTGCAGCAGCTTCAACGCTTCAAGATTGTCGCCTTCGATAAAGAGATTCTGCGTGGCATCAAAGTTTTCGCTTTCTTCTCGCGCCGGGCGCAAGGTTTTAGCGATAGGTGAATTCGCGCTCAACATCGCCTCGCGCTTACCTGGCCAGTTCAGGTGGTAGCGCTCTTGAGGGCCTTCGACTATGGAATCAGCCAACTCTTGCCGCAGTTGGTCAAAATCCACCGTCAGCTTCACTGCGCCATCCTCACCCTTGGCTTCGGTGACGCAGTTCGGGAACAACTCACGAATGCGGGCGATGTTGTCCTGCGTGAGATTGGGCGAGTGCATTTTTAGTTTTTCCATGTTTTTTCCTCTAGCAGCCGTGCTTCCGTGAAAGAAGCGCAGCGGCTCAATTGGTCAAGTTCGTTTTGATAAATTCAGTCGTCTTATTGCCAGTCCTGGCAAAAGTGCACGCGCAGACTCTCGATAGCCGATGGCAAGATGCCCTCACAGGTCACGCCCAGATAAGTGGCCGCACGAGTGGTGCCCACGTACAAGTATTTGTCGAAGAGCGCAGGATGTAGCTCGGCAAGCTGGTCGATGCCAATAAAGAAAACAGCCTCAAACTCCAGGCCCTTGATGTGCTGGATATCGAATACACGCACATTGCTTTCTTGCCCGACGGCCTGACCCTCGCGGCAAGCAATGACCTGAATGTTGTGCTCGGCCAGGGCGGCATTCAGTGCATCCGCCACCGGGGCCACGTCGTTTTCGGTATTCACAAAGATAGCCGTGGACGGCAATTGGCCTACAAAGCGCTCAATCTCACGAATGCGATCTGCGAGCCAGCTGACAACGACCGCTGTCTCGCCAGCATGCTCCAACAAGGCAGGAGCCACACCCGAGCTATCCATATTCGCGGGTAAGCTGACGTTTTGCTCGGCACCAGCGACGGCGCGGATCATGGCACGGGCCAAGTCGTTCAGTTGCTTGCTCTGACGGTAGGAGACGGTGATTTCCTTGATGTCGAAGTCGGCAAAGACCCACTTCAAGTCGTCAGCGGAGCGCGCCCCCCAGGTAGTCAGGCGCTGGTTGAAGTCGCCGCAGGCAAAGAACGAGCGCAGTTGTGGGTGAGCCAGCGCTGCCATGCAGGCGAGCTGAATGGGCGAGAAATCGGTCGCCTCGTCCACCAATACTTGGTTGCGGTAATGCCCCAGGATGGGCTGGAGCGATGACCAAGCGGGGCTGCCGATATCGCGCAGGACGCTGGGCCGGCTGATCAGGTCGCCTGCGGCGCGCAAGATGGCCAGCAGCACAATATCGAGTTCGAGCGGATGGAGGTCGCGTGCCTCGAAGCCCTCGCTGAGATACCAGCTCCCAGTTTGTTGGCGTTCTCGCCGGAACGCACGGTAGTATTTGGGAATGCCGTCGAGGTAGCGCTTGACCGGGCTCACGAAGCGCCGGGCGTTGGTTTGCACCAGAAGACTCGCTCCCACATCTGCACGGTCGGTCTCTGCCAGGCCACGATCGGCCAGCCACTCAATGATTTTGCCGTTGCGAGAGGTCTTGTTCAGAATACGCTTGGAGGCTGCTGACCGAGCCTGGGCACGCACGGCTTGCATGTAGGCGTTGAGAGCAGCCGCGCGCCCCGTGCGCGATGTTGTGGTGTCTTCTTCCTCGTCGGCATCGAAATCATCTTGCTCGTCGGTCTCAGTTGCCTGCGCCTGCTGCAAGCTGTCGATGACACGAGCTAACTCATCTAAAAATGCCCGGTTGCGGTTGAGCTGCAGGTTGAGCGCAGCTTTGATCTTGCCGTCAGAGGCTTCCTTCAGGCTGGTGACGAGCGCCTGCACTTTGGGGAGTTCTGCGGCCAATGATCCAAATGTGGTGGCCAGAGTGCTATCACCTGTCCGCGCTAAGATGTCTTGCAAGCGTGCGCCCAAGCTCTTGATGTCGGGGGTCTTGGCATCATGGAGTAGAGCCGCAGCTTCATGCAGTTCCTGCACGTAGGCGCTACGCTGCCATGCATCGAAATCGTCAAACCATTGGATGGGCCGGTCGAGCGCAGCTTCGCTAAGGTTTGGCAAGCTCTCTTTCAGGACGAAGGTGCCGCCGCCAGAAGCAGTTCTGAGAACGCCAAAAGCGTTTCTGGCCAGCTCGCGCCGATAGTCCTGCCAAGTCCTGATGCGCAGATCTGAGGCAGGAACACCTTCTCGGGCAAAAGCTTCTTTGAGGTACTGCTTGAGCAGTTCGGTAGGCGTGAACATCAGCCAGCTGTTGGAATGCGCTACGCCTTGCGCTGCAGCGACCGTCTCAACCAGGCGTTGCTCGCCTTCTTCTAAAAAAGCGGTGTCGAGCTTTTGGCCGAGGCGCCGGATCAGGGTCGTCGTTTTGCCGGTACCGGGCGGACCCAAGATTAGCAGGCGCTTGTCGAGAGGAAGACGGAAAATCTCGTCCTGGTATTGATCGAGTACAGGCTGATCCCGCAACCCCATCTTGGTGATGACGCTGCGGCGAACGCCGTCGATGATGTTGGCCTTGACGGTCTCCTCAGCCAGCAATTGGCCCAGGATATCTTCTGTGACCTCTTCCCCGGCAACCTCAGTCAACAGAGCTCGCAGCGATTCGATGGTGAGCGGCCCGAAATGCTCGGCTTCAACCACGGTGTCGCGAGAGTCCCACCCATCGGCGAGTGCACTTGGCCGGAACTGAGCTCGCTCAAGAACCTCAACAACGGTTCCATTGGGAAGCGTGAACTCTGCACCAATCGCCAATGAGGCCAATCGTCCAACAGGAGCCCGGTAGCTGGCCAAGTTAGGAATGCCCGATACCGGCGTAGTGCGGCAGATGTAGTAGGTTTTCTCTTCGCCCTCTTCATCAACCACTACAACGCGAGCAATGGCGGGCTCTGCGACCAATACCCGGTAGCTTTCACGGTTCGCCTGGCTGATCTGATCCAGTCTTTGGATAGCCGAACTGGACGTCATCGTATTGATGCTCGCCAGAGCATCGGATCCAAGTGTTCGCGCATCAAGAAGCTTGCTCTTGGAGGCTTCGGCGATGCTTTCGAGTTGCGCTAACGCCTCGCCCGCGACCTGCTCGATGTGTCTCTTCGATTCGTCATTCAGGCTCTGCGTCATACGCTATCCCTACCGGTCAACTGTTCAAGTTCGTTTCTTAGATGTCGCAAGAGCGCGTTGATCTCTACCTTGCGGTTGAATTGCTTTTCTTTGGCAAGCTTGTTCGCGACCTTCTCGACCTCACGCTGCTTCGCCGCAACCTGTTCGACACGAGCGACCAAGTCACCAAGGCCTTCTTGCGGGCGCGCAGGTGTTGGAATCAGGCGGTGAAGCAACTGTTCGTACAAGCCACCCAAGTCGAGCGCCAATGGCATGACGGCGCGCTCCACATCGCTCGGTAACCACGCCGTCGCAAAGTAGTCGCTCAACACCCAACGGCTCGCGTCTGATTCGTTCGGACGCTTGTACGCGGCGACTACCTGCGTTCGGCCGTCAAAGCTTAGCTCGAAGATGATGGGGAATTGCACCGCACCATCTATGCAGCGCAACACATCCATATTCAGCTCCGACGTCTTGAGCTGGATGGCGAAGATCTGAAGCTCCGGCACATGAGGTCTAGCGGGCAGGTTGATCGTTTCCGGAGCCAGCTTGTATTGCCAGACGATCTGTTCCACTTGCTCAACGAAGAAGTCTTTCAGCCGTGTATTGGCTCCACTGTGTTCGTAGATCTTGTTCTTTGGCAGGTTGCGGCCAAAAGCGGCCTGCTTCGGGTAGCTGATGAACGCGGCGTTCGACTCCCATGGAGAGATATGGCTCATCCGGCCTCCTGAATTATCAAGAAGGTGATGAGCTCGAAGTCATCCAGTCCGGCAATAGTGTTGACCAGCGCAGTGGTTTTGCCGCCGCTGAACAGGCTGTCCAGATCCTTCTCTTCCTTCACCTCGATCATCGAACGAATGGTCTTGCCAAGCAGGTCGGAATACACCTGCATCTGCCGCCCGTCAGCAGTTTCCTTGTTAAACAGACTGCAAGCCTCCGGAATGGGCTGCGCTTGGCCCTTGCAGCAACTGCGCACCAGATCGAGCAGGCGTTTGACCTCGGTGTGATCATGAATGACCTCACCCTCACGACTGATGTAGACGAGGTAATACGGGTGCAGACGGTTATGATGGCTAACGCTGACGCTCGAGTTGCGGTTACGCAGAGTAAAGATCACCCCTGGACGCAGGCCAAGCTCAGGTTTGGCTGACACAGCGGCGTGCATGCCGCTCGGTACGTTGTTCAACTCACCATTGGCTTTGACATAATTGAGCAAGTCCATGCGGAAGTCATTGAGCCCCAGATCTGTGATCGAAACGCCCGTTTTCAGGTCTTCCAGCTCGATGACTTCGTCTTGTAGGCGGCGCAGCTGCTCCTTGCGATAGGACACATCGTTGGCTTGAGCGCTCAACACATTGTCGTCGCCCGTGGCAGTGACGTCGGCAATCATCATCCGGCTCTCGACACGCTCCTTGAGGTTGATGTACTCGTCGAGCGAGATGTCGGGCCAGTAATTGACCAGTTGGATGCTGCTGTTGGGCGATCCAATGCGATCCACTCGACCGAAGCGCTGGATAATGCGCACGGGGTTCCAGTGGATGTCGTAGTTGATGAGGTAGTCGCAGTCCTGCAGGTTCTGGCCCTCGGAGATGCAGTCGGTGCCGATCAGCAAGTCAATCTCTGCCAGTTCGTTGGGCAGCACGATGGCCTTTTCTTTGGATCGTGGCGAGAAGAGGGTGAGCAGCTCTTGGAAGTCGTAGCTTTTCTTTTGAGCTGTGTTTTTTAGCGTCGACTGAGGCGCGCTACTACCAGTGACCTTCGCTGTGTGCAGGTTCTGATTGGCGAGCAGCTCAGTGGCCAGATTGTCATAGAGGTAATTGGCCGTATCAGCGAAAGCCGTGAAAATCAGTACTTTTTTATTGCCTGGATTAATGGGATTGGCAATCTTGTCGAGTACTAGCGATTTCAGGTGCTGCAACTTGGCGTCTTCGGCTGGCGTGATTTTGCTCATCGAGACCAGTAAAGCGGAGATGATTTCCAGGTCAACCTGGAGTTCATGCTCCCAAGAAGGCAGATCCATATCTGCCAGCTTTATCCGAATTGTGTTGCCGATTTCTAAGTCATGAAACGACGGAATACCGTCTTCTTCAGCGTCAATTGAGCCCATGGCTTCTGTAAGGCTGGCGACCTCTGTTACACCGCCCCGGCTCTCGAACTCCTTAATCAGGCCGAGAACGCGCTGGTGGTTTTCTTTCAAAGCATTAAGTGTGCTGCGGAATGCATAAACAGAGCTTTCAAGGCGCTTCAGCAAATTCGTTGTCATCAGCGCTACCAGGCTTTTTTCCCGGTCAACCTGACGTAGCTTGCCTCGACCGCCTTCAACCTGCGTGTCGTACATCTCTTCATACTTCGCCAATCTGCTAGGCAAGATGTAGCTGATGGGGGCATATACGGCGAGCTTAAGCAGAGACAACTGCTCGAAAATCTCGTTGAAGCTCATTACATCCGTTCGCTGCTCAGCATCCACAACCAGTGGGCTACGGAACGACAAGGGTTTGCGCCTCTCAGGGAATTGGCCGATATCCGTAGTGTCGTAGAAGGTCTGAATGTGTTTACGCGAGCGTGCAATAGTGACGCTGTCGAGCAACTCGAAGAAATCGAAGTCGAGCGAGTCCAAGATGGCTCGCGCCGTGCGTTCCTCGGGGGGAAGTTTTGACCAAGCGTTAAAACTGGCCTGTGCACCACGAAAAATTTCCTCGACAGTTTTGCCAGTACGCAGCTTCTTGCTTAGGTTTTCGGAGTCGCCTTCGTAGGCTAGGGCGAGTTGGTTGCGTAGGTCATTGAAGCGGTTGTTCACTGGGGTAGCTGAAAGCATCAGCACCTTGGTTTTCACACCCTCTTTGATGACTTTGTTCATCAGCTTCTGGTATCGAGTTTCCTTGTCCTTGAAGGCATCGTTATTGCGGAAGTTGTGCGATTCATCGATGACGACGAGGTCGTAATTACCCCAGTTGATGCGGTTGAGCGGAGTGCCAAAGGACTCGCCACTGGTGCGTGTAAGGTCGGTATGGCACAGCACGTCGTAGCTGAATCGGTCACGAGCAAAGATGTTGGTCTTGAGGTTACGGTTGTAGTTGAGCCAGTTGTCCGCCAGCTTTTTGGGGCAGAGCACCAGCACCGACTTGTTGCGCAGTTCGTAATACTTGACGACGGCTAGGGCTGTGAAGGTTTTCCCCAAGCCAACGCTGTCCGCCAGGATGCAGCCACTGTAGGTTTCTAGCTTGTTGATGATCCCGGTGGCCGCATCCTTCTGGTAGTTGAAGAGCTTGTTCCAGATGAGCGTGTCCTGATAACCGGTACGGTCGTTGGGTAAAACGTCCTCATCGATGTCGTCCAGGAACTCGTTGAAGATGTTGTAAAGCATCAAGAAATAGACGCTCTCAGGCGAGTTTTCCTGGTAGACAGCCGCAATGTGATCGCAGATCTGCAGGGTGACGTCTTCCAGTTTTTCCGGGTCGCTCCAGATCTGATTGAACAGGCTTAGGTAAGTTGCCGTGAAGGTTGGCTCGTCCATTTTGTTGACGAGGTTGGAGACAGCATTGCCTTGCTGGTAACCAAGATCGACGGCTGTAAAACCGTGCAATGGCATGTAAGAGGTGTCCGCTCCAGCAGATTGCACACAGGCGAACTGCTGCATAGGGGCCTTGCTACGGTTGGACTTGAAGGTAGCCTTGCGCCGCATCCAATCTGCGCACTCTTTGGCAACCGCTCGCTGGGTGAGCTTGTTGCGCAACTGAATCTCGAACTCGCTGCCGTACAGGCTGCGCTCACGATCCAGCTTCGGGATGTGGAATTCTTTTCGCTCTTTGCGGACCTTGTCGGCAACCTCGTTGGCAACGAACGTCGGCGAGGTGAAGATGAAGTTCAGCTCGTCGAGTTTTTCCAGCTCAGCTTTCAGCGCTTCGAATGCATACATCGAAAAACAAGACGCTGCGATACTCAGGCGGGAACCGGGTTTTAGCGTCGCTTTGAGGTCGTCACCCAACAGCCTGGTAATATTGTCAATGAGCTCCATCGTTTCCCTTACCTTTTTTCGTCTCTTCCACTGACGGCGTTTCTGCCTGCAGACCCTGTTCCTGAGCATATTTCAGGATTAATACCTCAATCATCGAGGCAATGGAGCGTCGCTCTCTTTCCGCTGCAATTCGCAGCAGTTGCTTGATATCACTCGAGGTACGAATGGAGAGGGTTTCGTCCTTGGGACGCTTCATGACTCAGTCCTGCAGTTTTTGTGCTGCAAATGTACTGCGTTGTGCCATCAATAGCGACTCAAAAAATCCAGAACCAGGCGAACTGCTATTCCCACCCACTAAATCTAAGATCAGGGTCGTGATCGACACAGCAGCCGCAGCTTGCAGGCTCTCAACAAATTCAGACAAGACAGGTTAGCAACTGGTCCACCACACGCTTCAATGCTGACGAATACATCAAAGCGCTGCAGCACTTGCTCCAGATAGTCTGCATAGTCAGCTAACTGCCATTTTGGTAACGGCAGCGTTGCTGGTGCCTCCCCAAAGTGCGTGAGTCAAGTTCGTAGCTTTTGGTTCATGTGGTAGTGAGCTCAACCGTCTCGTCCAACATTTCAGATTTGACGCTTTAGAAATAAAAGGAAGATTTGGGCCACACAGTCAGCATCAACTGCCGACCGCATGGCTTGAAGAAATCTCAGTCAATTAGCTGATCACGCCGTGAGAGACTCGTGAACATCCCGCGCCTCGATCCTGGCCATGACCCAACCCATCACCTCACTTTCAACCCAGCCGACAGCCCTGTCGCCCAATGACACGGGTTTTGGAAAGCTCCCCTCGCTGATGTACTTGTAAATTGTGGACCGACCTAGGCCGGTGGAATGCTGGACATCTTTCAGGCGAATGATCCTCATGAACTGGCTCCTCTTATCCGTTCAGAGGATTGGCGTGCTGGTGAAGAAGTACCTATTTGAGCGTCACCTCGCGGCCTGGCTGATTCAGCAAGCCATAACCTTCCTTTTAAATAATTCGCCGCGAGTAATGATAGCAACGTGTGATTATGCGAACAGGGTTACCTGCTACTCCTAGGCTGACACTCGCCGATAGGCTGCCCTTGGCTCACACCAGGGCAGTCAAGTGCACGGCGAACTCTCTCTTATTGGTTGCACTCCCCATCTGGTGCGCTCAGCTCCTACTGCAACCAAAACCATGACTGCCATCACCAAAGACTTTCGTCGCTGACTTGCAGAGGTAGCTCGCTCTGTAAAAGAATGCAGCCTGTCCTTCCGATTCACCGCGATTAAGGTAGTAGAACGGATTGGTGGGAATCTCGACCAAGCCGCTGACAGCCTCTATTGGCAACCCCAAGGCACTGGCCCAAGCCCCTTCTAGGCGATTAAACATGTTGTTCCTGCCAGCCTCGAACTTACCCAAGGCCGTAAACGCATCTCGGTTGAGCAAGATTGCCAGGTGATAATGGGGCTTACCATGCTGCCCCAGCTCCCGCGCCCAGACGTAGCGGACCTTGCTGTCATGGGCATGCTTGTTCAATTTCCGAGCCTGACTACGGTTATGCTTAATCTTGGCTTTAAACGATTCAATGAACCGTTCAATCACTTCATTGGTAAAAGTGTAATCGGGTAACTGAGTCTGGGCAGGGAGCCGTAGATCAACCCTAAATGCAAATACACGACTGTATTGGATAAGCGCCCGCCCCACCGCTTGATGAAGGCGGTTTAGGTATTCACTGATAAATGGGCCTTTAGCCTCCTGCACAGCCAAGCCTAGGTAAGTAGATCCTGTATGGAGAGTTAGATTAGTGTTTTGATGATGTCGGGCCATGATGGTGCTCCAAGTATGTGGGCTCATACCATCAGCACGCCTAGTACAACTTTACTGAAAATCAGAAACAAGCATAGCCCTACGACTACTTACACCCCCATCCTCTTCCCCGTCGCATCTCGCCATACACAGACAACAGCCAACACCGAAGACCAACTAACCCAACAAAAAGCAATCACACAAATTAATACACCCACCATGGTCACATCAGCAACAATTACTAACCCTATAGTCATTAATGATCCACATAAAAGCATATTACCAATACCGAAGACTTACCGAGATTTTTTGCGACTAAAACACCAAGTGAAATCATCCCACAAACATCAAAATTGAGAAGGCAGGCACTCCGACAAAAAACCATCACGACTGAGTAGACCAGACATGATTGGCGCCATCACCGATATACCCACCAAAGCCTTTAATAAAAAATTCTAGCTAATAATTCCCCCCTGACTTTTCCTATAATCCATTCCTGCACCTCACTTTCCAGCCAATCTACACATCGCTCGCCCAGCGGCATCGGACGGCCCACAGATAAATTCATAAACTCTAAATTGAACCAGGCCGATCGACTCGATGACTTTTTAGGACGAATAAACTTCAAGAATGGCACTTCGTTCTATTCGTTCAGAGGATCGACTGCGCGGTAAAAGTTAGCCGCCATCATCGTAACCTCCTACAAAGTAATACAGCTAGACCCGCACTCCTTGCACTCAACCTCAGGAATTATCGACCGTCTGAGTGGACGAGCCGACCGTGAGTGCCAAGAGGAGAATGCGGCCTGCATGCTTCACCCCCTTCAGGATGGAGGTACAAACGACGTATTTTTTGTAGAAAATCTAGCTGAACCCTAGTAAATAATGGCCGTTTAAAAATTTCATCTACTAGAGATATTCTAGAAAACAACCTAGCAAATTAAAAAACACTTCTTTAAAAATTAAAAAAATGTTATAGGAAACCTCTAGAGTTAGGAGGAGATATGGCGATACATTTCAATGACCGGCTAGCACGTATACTTGATGATACGAGCCACAATCGCAGACATGACATTTGGCGATGGCTTCAGCTAACAACTAATAACGTTCAATTATCCGGAGACGTTAATCAGCCGGGAATGCGATCCACGATGACACACGTCATATCCAGCACCCCTGGTCTTTCCGAAATAATCAAAAACAAAGAAACCGAACAGCTTCTTCCAGAAAAATGTCTTGAATGGATAAATGAAGGAAAGCGACAAGTTGAATGGTTAAGCTCAAAGCTCAGAGAGCGCATGACTTTTAGTGACTCCATAGCGCCATTAACATCAGGATTAACTGGAAAGGATTTACTGATCGCAAGCATTGACTTATGGACCATCAACATCAAACAGAAAGGTTCATTTTTAAATGAGTTAGAAAACAGCTGGAACGAACACAAAAAAGAGACAAACAGTTTAAGTGGTTCGAAGATGACGAGCAAAAATGCTTACTAGCAGGGAAGCTGATCAATAAACACATCCCATTGGACGGGCTTCTTTCGATAACGCTATCAGCATACCAACCTATTGAAAACCACGAAAACCTGTTGACTTTTTTCGACCACGCCAACCTTAATCAAAACCAAAAAAGCTTGTTCATAGAAAGAGTTAAAATAAGCTGGCGCCAGCAAAAATATCGAAAAAACCTGACTGGAAAAGGGCAGTACAACTTCATCCTCTCCGATAAAGCGATAGCACGCCTTGACAAACTTTCCGAAACTTACGAACTCAGCCGTGCAAAAATTTTAGACATTTTATTAAAAATGGAATCCGAACAAAACAGATATATACCTGAGCGAATAAAACTGCTAAAAGACGAGTCGTAACTCGTCGTACAATCACGACTTAAATATCGCTGTCAATATGACTTCCAACCCCGGGACTCAGAGCCCTAACCCCATGACTTTTCTAACATTTGAACTTAGCCGTTATCCCGTAGAAGGTGGACTGACAGTTGCGAGACGGTCTACACCATGATCGACACCCTGCTTTTGCAAGCACACCAAGCCAGCTCGTAAAGCTCGCTCCAGACTGAAGTCATTCGACATAGCAAAGCTTTGACCCGTCGTACATCGGACCGAAGATCTTGACCCAGGGCAGAGATAGCCAAAACCTACGCCGACGAAAGCCAGATACGTAGCCATGACTGTAGTACGGTAAATACCTCGGCTTAGCTCAATGACCGCACTGCGCTCAGACCCAGCATCCGAGACGGTCGCAGGTTCGAATCCCAAGCGAAGTAACGCTTAGGAAAACGGTATTCCAAATGGTATTCCACAACAAAAATCAAACCGTAAATATCATTAAAAATCAAAATGTTATGATTTAAGTTCAGATTACCCCGGCCCACGACTCAGTCTTCCCAGCCCCCCAAAAAGCCGTGCCGCCTAGTACACGTGTCCCCACACTCCGCCGCACCCCGCAAGACCACCACAAAACATCCCCCCCCTACCTTCAACATACGCATTTCTCACCGCTCCCCCACCCCCAACAACCGCGCCCGCAACTCCGGGTTACGTGTCCGAGGGTCCAGCCATATAGCAAAAAAGGCTTTAGCGAACGCAACATCCCTCACCACATGCTGAAGTCTCTTTCCAACATAAAACCGTGCGCCCTCTCCCGGGACATAAACTCCGGTGATCTGGTCACCCGCTCGTACATCGACAAATGCCTGGAACATCTCCGACTCCCAGCGGGCCATCAGTTCTGAATTCTGGGTGGTGGGCGACAGGCGACGGATTTCCTTGATGCTGGCTTTAACCAAGTCATCGCGACTGATAGCGCGACTGTAGGTCAGCTCCAGTGCAAAAGGCGCATCGGCATCCAGCGTTCCATCGGCAGTGAGGCGTGAGCTCCAGAATTGTGCGTTGTAAACGGCAAACCCGAATACGCGCATCTCTCCATACCCCAGCCGACGAGCGTTGGGAACAGCCTCGCGCCAATCAGCAAATAGCTCTGCGCTCTGGAGCATCAGAACAAAACAGATAGCCTGGCGGATTAAACGGCTCGTCTGCCTGAACATGCAAAGCCCTCTATGTGACTCAATAAGCGTCCTTAAAAGTTATACCAAATAGTTATTTTGTACAGCCAACACCTCCAAACGGGCATCACCGCGCCGGTCAACCTCAGGTAGCTGCAGTTGAGGACCCACGGGGGCCATACCCTCGAAAAATAGCCGCGTGTCGAAAGCGATCCGCGCAACCTCACGCGAGGCGTGTGTGAGGTTTTCGCATCGGCACAAAAAGTTTTCCGACTCATTGTCAGGTGATTTTTTTCAGCCTATCTTGATTAAAACCTATACAAAACTACTTTCTAAGTATAAGTCTTGGCTATGGATCGGCACTCACGCACTGCATCGCCGCGAGACACTTGAATGAACCCACTACTAGCCAGCCATTACCGTGAAATTCTCGTTGGCATCGGTGAAAACCCCGAGCGCGAGGGGCTGTTAGACACGCCTAAGCGTGCCGCCAAAGCGATGCAGTATCTGTGCAATGGCTACACGTTGAGCCTGGAAGAGGTAACCAACGGTGCCTTGTTCGAGTCGCAGAGCGATGAAATGGTGATCGTCAGCGACATCGAGCTTTATTCCTTGTGTGAGCACCACATGCTGCCCTTTATCGGCAAAGTGCATGTGGCGTACATACCCACCGGCAGGGTGCTGGGGCTGTCGAAGGTCGCGCGAGTGGTTGACATGTTTGCGCGTCGCCTGCAGATCCAGGAAAACCTCACCCGGCAGATTGCTGAAGCCATCGAGCAGATCACCGGTGCCGCCGGTGTGGCGGTGGTCATTGAAGCCAAGCACATGTGCATGATGATGCGCGGCGTAGAGAAGCAGAATTCGGTCATGACTTCGTCCGTGATGCTGGGCGTGTTCCGTGATAGTTCGACGACGCGGCAAGAGTTCCTGCAGCTCATCGGACGACGATAGCTCGAAACCTCCCCCTCACCACCTGTGTCCTTCAGGGAGTAAGTCAATGACCCGATTTCTGCTGTTACTGGTACTGGTGCTCAGCACCGCGAGCTGCGGCAGTGTGGATGTCGCCCGTTATGCCGATCAGCAACCGACATTGGATCTGGAGCGTTTTTTCAGCCAGCCCGTCAAAGCCTGGGGGATGTTTCAGAAGCGTAGCGGTGAGGTTGCCAAGCGTTTCGAGGTCAACATCGTCAGCCGGCGCGAGGGCAACAACCTGATTCTTGACGAGCGCTTCCTGTACAGCGACGGCACCCGCCAACGCCGCGTCTGGGTCCTCACGCCCACGGGCCAAGGGGGCTGGATCGGACGTGCGGATGATGTGGTCGGCGTGGCTGACGGCCAAGTCGCTGGAAACACGTTGCACTGGCGTTATCGCCTGAACCTACCGGTCGGCGACTCGACCTACGAAATGAGCATGGACGATTGGATGTACTTGATGGACGAGGACACGCTGATCAACCGCACCCGTATGTCCAAGTTCGGGGTCGAGGTCGGACAGGTGACGTTGTTCTTCCGTCGCCAAGGCGCCGGAGCGGGCCAATGAGCCGCGCATGGACCATGACCTCCCTCGGCGACGGTTATCGCGCGCTGGTGATCGGCGCCAGTGGAGCCCTCGGCACGGCTTTTTGCGAACAGCTCAAACAAGATCCGCGCTGCGCCGGGGTTCGCGCACTGGGGCGCCATTCCGTTCCCGCGCTGGACCTTGAACGACCCGAAACGATTGCCAGCGCCGCCGCCGAACTGGCAGCCGAAGCGCCGTATCAACTGATCGTACACGCTGCCGGCCTGCTCCATCGCGACCAGATCAAGCCAGAAAAAAGCCTCAGCACGATCGAGCCGGAGGCGCTGCAGGCCGTGTTTCAAGTGAACACGCTGGGACCGGCATTGGTGTTGCGCCACTTTCTGCCGCTGCTCGAACCTCGGGGAGCGATGGCGATTCTTTCGGCCAAGGTCGGGAGCATTGGCGACAACCGTTTAGGCGGCTGGTACGCCTATCGCGCCTCCAAGGCTGCGCTGAACATGCTGGTCAAGACCGCCGCCATCGAACTGGCGCGCACTCGCCCGCAGGTCCGCTTGCTCAGTCTGCACCCGGGCACGGTTGTGTCGGGGTTGTCGCAGCCGTTCAGTGGAGCCGCCAATGCCCGTCCGGCAGACATCGCCGCAGCCCAATTGCTGACCTTGATTGACCAGTTGACGCCGGCCGACAGCGGCTATTTCTATTCCTACGATGGAGAACGCCTGCCCTGGTAGGCAAGGAGTGACGCGTGAACCTGCAAACCCTTACCGAACGTGCGGCCAACAGCGAAATACGCGAGCTGGAGCTGCTGTCACTCGAAGGCGGTTTTTACCTGGCAAGGATCCGCCTTGATCACGGCCAGTTCACCTTGCTTGATGATGCGGCCAAGCCGATGCACCTGCGTTCGATCACCCACCTGCGTGACTTGCTGCAGACCGTGCCGGCATTTCCTTGCGTGCTGGTGCAGCAATGCGTGCACGACGAAATGTGCGGCCGGGATACAGGGCCTGTCGAAGCCCTGCGTATCCCGTTTTCGCTCACCACGCCATTATGAGTTGCACAGCGCAGAGCTCCACTGGATGAACGTCAAGTTCCAGTGGTTCAGCCAGCCTAGTCACACACAGCCTTCAACCCCAAAACAGTGGTCGGCGTACTACCAAGATGCGACTGCGTGGCAACCACCATATTGGCCCCAGCGTCACCCTCCAGATGGTAAGGCTTGCCATCACAGGCCTTGGCAGCCTTCTGGTTGATGTTCTCCAACAACCCTTCGCGGGAGTTAAAGATGCTGCCGTGGCTGGTGATCATGTACTGGCCGGGGGCGATTTCGTTGACCCCGGTGAAGGTGCATCCCGTCAAGACCAGGGCAATGCATGCGGCTAACAGTGCGGCTTTCAAGTGTTCGAACTCCTGTAAGGGCCTGGCGATTGCGCAGGTGCCGTGCATTGTCGAGCAATCGGCAGGCCCTGGCCATAAGTGAACAGCCTTCAGCTAGCGCCTGACGAATCATCGTTTGTCCCCGCCATAGGCCTGAAATCTAATCCATCGCAAACAACTAACAATAACTGCGATGGAGCAGACCCACCCATGTCCCCTACCTTTTCTCTATTGGTCCTTGGCACGTCAATCCTGTTGATTGTCGTGCTGATCGGTAAATGCCGTGTCCATCCGTTCCTGGCCCTGATCGCCGCCAGCCTGCTGGTGGGCGTCGGTACGGGAATGACGCCAACCGCCATTGTCTCGGCCTTTGAGAAGGGCATGGGCAGCACGCTCGGCTTTCTTGCCGGCATCATTGGGTTGGGCAGTATCCTCGGCAAGTTGCTGGAAGAATCTGGCGGCGCCAAACGCATTGCGACCACGCTGTTGCGGTTGCTGGGTGAGCAGAACGCTGCGTGGGCGATGATGCTGGTGGGCTTTATTGCCGGGATTCCGGTGTTTTTCGAGGTGGGATTTGTCCTGCTGATCCCGCTGATTTATGTCGTCGCCCGTCAGACCCGGATCAACCTGTTGTACCTGGGCGTGCCGCTGGCGACCTCACTGATGGTGGTGCACTGCATCCTGCCGCCGCACCCCGCCGCCACGGCTATTACCGGCATGCTCAATGCCGATATCGGCAAGGTGATTCTCTACGGTTTGATCGTCGGCCTGCCCACGGCGGTGATTGCCGGGCCGATCTGGGTCAAGCTGACCTGCGCGCGGCAGGCGCCTGCCAGTCAGGCTCAGTTTCTGGCCGAGCGTGGCGAAGGGAATATCGACGACAGCCAAACGCCCAGCTTCGCGATTGCGATGATCACCGTGCTGTTGCCCTTGGCCCTGATGGTGGGCAAAACCCTGGCCACTCCGTTGCTGAGCAAAGGCTCGATGGCGTTTGAGTGGGTGTCCTTTATAGGCAACCCGCTGATTGCGCTCGTACTGTCGATTTGCTTTGCCTACTGGTCCCTGGGCCTGCGCCGTGGCCTGGGCATGGGCGACCTGCTTGACCTGACCCACCGCTGCTTCCCGCCACTGGCCGGGATTCTGCTGGTGATCGGTGCCGGCGGCGCATTCAACGACATGCTGGTCGGCAGCGGCATCGGCAAAGTCCTGGCGGATGTGCTGGGTCAGTCCAACATCAACCCGATCCTCCTCGCGTGGTTGATCGCCGGCTTGATGCACTTCGCCGTCGGCTCGGCCACGGTGGCCATGATCAGCACCGCCGGCATGGTGTTGCCGATCCTCGGACAGAACCCGCAATACAGCCCCGAGATACTGGTAATCGCCATCGGTGCCGGCGCCATCGGCTGGACCCACGTGACGGACTCGGCGTTCTGGGTCGTAAAAGAGTACCTGGGGATCTCCCTCTCCGAAGCCCTCAAGAAATTCACCGGCGCCACTGTGCTCGCCTCGGTGGCGGCCCTGGTCTTTACCCTGATTCTTTCAAGGTTTGTATGATGAACCCCACCTCAAAGGCAGTTCCCATGATTCAAGGCAAAACCCTAGACGCCTGGTATGCAAGCCATCCCGTCATCCAGCCATTGGTCGCGTTGGAGCAGGTCAGCTGGTTCAACCCCGCGATCGCCCCGGCCGCTGTGGCACTTGGGGATGTGGGCCTGACCCTGGCCGATGTAAAAGACGCCAGCGCACGCCTGCTGCGCTTCGCGCCCTATCTGGCCAAGGTGTTCCCTGAGACTGCGGCAGCGGGCGGAATCATCGAGTCGGCGATCCAGCCGCTGAAGGCATTGCAGCAAGCGCTCTTGAACCAGGCCGCCCTCCCCGACAGCGGCGCGCTGTGGCTGAAAAAAGACAGCGACTTGCCGATCTCCGGTTCGATCAAGGCCCGTGGCGGTATCCACGAGGTGCTCAAGCATGCTGAAGACCTGGCCTTGCAAGCGGGTTTGATCACCCTCGACGATAACTACGAGACCTTAGCCAGCGAACGCGCACTGGCGTTTTTCAGCCAGTACAAAATCGCCGTGGGTTCCACCGGCAACCTTGGCCTGTCCATCGGCATCATGAGCGCCAAGCTGGGCTTCCAGGCGACGGTGCATATGTCATCGGATGCCCGCCAATGGAAGAAGGACAAACTGCGCGCCAGCGGCGTGACCGTGGTCGAGTACGCATCCGACTACAGCGTTGCCGTAGAAAGCGGCCGCCTGCAGGCGCAAAACGATCCGGCCTGTTATTTCATCGACGATGAAAACTCGCCCCACCTGTTCCTCGGCTACGCCGTGGCCGCCGAGCGCCTGGCCCGACAATTTGAAGTCGCGGGCGTGCTGGTGGACGCCGAGCATCCGCTGTTCGTGTACCTGCCCTGCGGAGTTGGCGGCGGCCCTGGCGGCGTGGCGTTTGGTTTGAAGCTGGCGTTCGGTGATGCCGTGCATTGTGTGTTTGCCGAACCCACCCACTCGCCGTGCATGCTGCTCGGTGTGTATACCGGGCTGCACGACCAGGTGAGTGTGCAGGACTTCGGCATCGATAATGTCACCGCCGCTGACGGCCTGGCCGTGGGCCGCCCCTCTGGTTTCGTCGGGCGGGCGATGCAGCGCCTGATCGATGGCTACTACACCGTCACCGATGAAGAACTCTATCGCCTGATGTTCCTCGCCCACGAACTTGAAGGGGTAAAACTCGAACCTTCGGCCCTGGCCGGCGCACCTGGCATTGTGCGGGTACTCAAGGACGCGCAGTATTTGCAGCGCATTGGCGTCACGCCAGCGCGGTTGGCCAATGCCACCCACTTGATCTGGGGAACCGGCGGCAGCATGGTCCCTACCGAGGAGTACGCCACTTACCTGGATAAGGGGCGTGCGCTGCAAACCACAACCCATCGTTGATCGCCGGCGGTCGACGCGAAGAGGGATACCCACATGGCGGTACCTGGCCTGAGCAAAGCGCCCAAACTTAACGGCGCGCACCTGTCCAACCTGCATACGTTCCTGGTCGCCGCCCGCCACCTCAGCTTTGCCCGCGCCGCCGACGAGCTGTGCCTGACCGCCAGCGCGGTCAGCCACCGCATCGCCCGCCTTGAAGAGGATCTGTCGCTCAAGCTGTTCCATCGCTTGCCCCGCAAGGTCGACCTGACCGATGACGGCGAGCGCATTTTCAAGGTCATGCAGCACACCATGGACACCCTGTCCGAAGCGGTGCAGGAGCGTTCCGACAGCCAGATCGAAGGCCAGCTGAGCTTCTACGCAAGGCCTTCCGTCGCGCAATGCTGGCTGGTGCCCAGGCTGGCCGACTTCACCGCACGCTACCCCGGGATTCAACTGGATGTGCGGGTCGGCAACGAACCCATCGACTACCGCACCCGCCGCATCGACCTGGTGCTGTGCTACTCCAACGGCGAGCATCCGGGCCTGCAAAGCCTGCGCCTGATGCCCGAGCGGATTGCCCCCGTGTGCAGCCCGCAATATGCCCAGGCCCATGGCCTGATGGGCCACCCGGAACGCCTGGCACAGTGCACGGTGCTGCACGATGTGGCGGCGTGGGACAACATCTCGTTCGATGCTGAATGGCGTTTATGGCTGGATGCGGTGGGCGACAGCAGCCCATTGCCCAGCCGCTTCATGACCTTCGACCGCTCCGACTTGAGCACCCTCGCGGCAATCAACCATGCGGGCGTGGCCATCGGTCGCGAACAGCTGGTGCGCAAACGCGTGCAGGATGGCGAGTTGGTGCTGCCGTTCGGTGGGTTCAGGGAGGCGGTCAACTACGGTTACTACCTGGTCCATCCCGCGCACGAAACCTTGCCCAAACGGCTCAAGGCACTGATCGACTGGTTGGTGGAGCAAGCCCAGAGCTGATCGCAGCCTCTAAATGGCTCAAGGGTTGTGCGCGGGCTTTTGTGGAGAGGGGGCTTGTCCTAATGCCAGTCAGTTAAGCGGTCATCACCTTCTGTAGGAGCGAGCTTGCTCGCGAAAAACGTCAACGATACGCGTGCTTACTGAATGAATGCGGCGCCTGTAAGTTTTTCGCGAGCAAGCTCGCTCCTACAAAAAAAGCCTTAACTGACTGGCATTAGGGCTTGTCCCCTCACCACTAAAGTCCCCTCTACTGCCCTCTCACCACGATCAGGCCATCAGAAATCCCAGCGCGTGGTCACCATCACATTGCGCGGGTCGCCGTAATACGCCGAGTCGTAGAAGCCGATGTTGGTGTAGTACGCCTTGTCGAACAGGTTGTTCACATTGAGCGTGGCCGACAGGTTTTCCGTCAGTTGGTAGCGAGCCATCAGGTCCACCAACCAGTACGGATCCTGGGTGAATTTCTCGCTCTGACGCGTGCCCGGGTTGTTGACGTTTTGCCAGCCCGCAGCCTGCCAACGCGCGCCACCACCCAGGGTGAGTTTGTCCAGGCGGCCTTGGAGTTTGTAGCTGGTGTAGAAGCTCAGTTGATCTTCCGGCTCCCAGGTGGCGACCTTTTTCTTGTCGGCATCACGGGCAATCTTGTGGGTGTAGCCGGCCTGCAGCTGCCAACCGGGGCTGAGTTCACCGGAGATTTCCGCTTCGTAGCCCTTGGTTTTGGTTTTAGTGCCGATGTAGGAGTAGTCCACGCCCGGCAGGGAGTTGTAGGCGGTATCGGCAATCGGGCGGTTCTCCTCGTGAACCTCGAAGTAGGCCAGGCTGGCGTTCAGGCGCCCGTCGAAGAATTCGCTCTTGAGGCCCAGCTCGTAGTTCTTGCCTTCGTTGGGATCAAGCATGGTGCGCGTGCGGTCGCGGTATTGGGTTTGCGGCTGGAAGATTTCGGTGTAGCTGGCGTAGGCCGTGAAGTTGTCGTTGAGGTCGTAGGTCAGGCCGGCGTAGGGCACGACTTTTCCGCTTTCCTGGGTGTCGCTGGTGCCGGTGACTTGGTAGTTGGCGATGCGCGTACCCAGCAGCAGGTGCAGGTCATCCATCAGGCTGAAACGCCCCGTGATATAGCTGCCGGTCTGGCGCGTGGTTTCGTCGTTGATCTTGGTCGGCTGATTCCACAGTGGCTTGATGGCTTCGCCGTGCCACTGGTAGAAGTCGTAGGAGTTGTCGAAATACGTCGCGCTGCCGTAGTCCTTGCCTTTCCATTTGGAGATGGACAACGACTGCCCCACCACCAGTTGGTGCTCACGACCGAACAGGTCAAAGGGCCCGGATGCGTACACATCGAGGCTGTCACTGGTGGTCTCGCCGGTGTATTTACGCGCGAAGATCGAGCTAGCGGTCAGGGAGTCCTGGGAGATGTAGCCCAACGGAGCGTTGTAGCCGTTGATCTGATGGTTGTACTGGCCCTTGGTGACCCAACCATTGTCGAAGTTGTGCTCCAGGGTAGCGAACAGGGTGCGGCTGTACTGTTCCCAACTGCTCCACTTCGGCCCGTTGTTGAACGAGCGCGGCAGGTCCAGCTTGTTGCCGGCCGGATCGAAGATGGTGCGCGTGCCGGTCCAGCTGGAGCCTTTGGGATCGCTGTCCTGATAGTCGGCACCCAGGGTCAGCAAGGTGTCGGGGTCGAGGTCGACTTCGAGGATGCCGTAGTAGACGCCGGTCTTGCGCGAATAGTGATCGAGGAATGATTTTTTATCCTGGTAGGCCGCCACGGCCCGGCCGCGCACGTTGCCGGTTTCGGTCAACGGGCCGCTGACGTCGATCTGCGAGCGGTAGTTGTCCCAGGAACCAGCGCCCAGTTCGATGCTGCTCTTGAACTCGGAAGTGGGCTTCTTGCGAATCAGGTTGATGGTGCCGCCCGGACCACCCGCGCCGGTCAGCAGGCCGGTCGCACCTTTGAGCACTTCAACGCGGTCATAAAGGGCCATATCGGTCAGGGTCTGCCCCGCCGAATACTGGGCGTCGCGCAGGGTGGGAATGCCGTCGTACTGGAAGTTGACGATGGAAAAACCACGGGAATAGTAGTTGGTACGTTCGGTGTCATAGGTCGATACGGTGATGCCGGGGGTGTGGCGCATCACATCGTCGATGGCATTGAGGCCGAAGTCGTCCATCACCTGGCGCGTGACCACCGAGATCGATTGCGGCGTTTCCCGAGGGGTGAGCACCATGCGCGTGGCCGTGGCAATCGTCCCCGGCGTATACGAGCCCGTGCCTTCGGTGATCGAACCCAACTGGTTGGCGCTGATCTGCGTGGCCTGCAATTGCACTTGCCCGTCGGCGGCCCGCGCCACCACGCGATAACTGCCCTGCTCGTACTCGGCCTGCATGCCCAGCGGTGCCAGCAGGCGCTCAAGCCCCTCGGCTACGGCAAAGCTGCCGTGCAAGCCCTGGCTTTGCACACCCTTGGCCAGCGCCGAGTCGATGGCGATCATCACCCCTGCCTGATTGCCGAAAGCCCCCAGCACACGGTCCAGGCTACCGGCAGCAATGTCGTAGGACTGGCGCGGGGCTTGTTCGGTGGCAGGCTGTGAGGTGGCGGCCATCGCGGCATGGCTGGCCGTTGCCACGGTTAAACCGACGATTATGGCGCGCAGGGCGCTGGCAAGCGGAGTGACGCGGCTGTGCATAAAGACTGTCCTGTGGTGAAAGGTTGGGGGGCGCTTTTATTCAGCGTCTTCCCTGTCTTGATGCACGAGATGGCAAATACTGCCGGTCACATGGAAAGTTTTTTAACCTAGGCCGGCACCACTGTTGCCAGGTAGCCGAAGACCCGCTGCACGCGGACCGGCAGGACCTTGGCCAGCAGGTCGAGGCTGGCGTCCGGCCGGTCGAGGGAGAACGAACCCGAGACCTGCAGACTGGCGACAGCCGGGTCACAGCGCAGCACACCGCGTCGGTAACGGTTGAGTTGCTCGATCACCTGGGCCAGCGGCATGCGCTCGGCAATCAGCAGGCCACGGCTCCAGGCATCGGCGGCGGGCGTGAGGGTTTGCAGCGGGCCGCTCTGCTGACGGTCGAAGCTGAACTGCTGGCCGGCGCGAATCGACACCCGGCCACCTTGCTGCGGTTCGACCGATACGTTGCCCGCCAGCACTTGCACCAGGGTCCCGCGCAGGCCCGACAGATCCTCGCTGATGACCAGCCGCGACAGCGCCGCCGGTCGCACCCAGCCATGGGCGGTCTTGATGCCGACGAAGGTATCGGCCGCCGTTGCCAACAGCAGGCGCCCCTGGTTCAGGGTCAATTGCGGGCCGCGCACATCCACTGCCGTCTGGGTGTCCAGTTGCACCGCGCCAGCGCCGGCCAACTGCAGCGGGCGCCGCTCGCCGGTGGTGGTGCGGTAATCACTGAACAACTGCGGCAACACCACGCGCTCGCGTACACCCAGGCCCATGGCCGCGGCGATACCCAGGCCGGCGAAGCCCTTGAGCAGCGTGCGGCGCGACGTCAGGCTGCGGGCCCGCAACAACTGGCGGGCGGTGGGCGCCGGCAGGGCAGCGGTGCTGCTGCGCAGGTCGTGGCTCAAGCCGGTCAAGCGCCGCCAGGCCAATTCGTGGTGAGGGTTTGCATTACGCCAGGCGGCGCAGGCTTGCTGCTCGACAGCGCCACTGACACCCGATTGCAGGGTGACCATCCACATCAGCGCCTGATCCAGCACGTATTCATCCAACAACTGATCGTCGGCGGGCTGGAACATCGTCATGCCTGGTACACCGCCAGGTAGCAATGCCGATAGGCCTTGAGCATGGCCTTTTGCACGATATTCACGGTCAGGTCCAGTTGCTCTGCGATCTGTGGATAAGTCAGGCCATCCAACTGCGACAGCAGGAAAATCTCCCGCACCCGGCTCCCCAGCCCATCCAGCACCTGCCCTACCGCATCCAGTGCTTCGAGCACCAGCAAGCGGGTTTCCAGGGATGGCGCGTGTTCCGGTTCGAGGATCGCCAGGGATTGTTCGTACGCACGCTCCAGGGCCTGCCGGCGAAAATACTGGCCGCACAAACGGCTGGCCACCGTGGTGAGATAGGCCCGTGGCTCACGCAGCAATGGCAATGGCCCACTGCTGAGGATGCGCACGAAGGTATCCTGTGCCAGATCCAGCGCCTGCTCCTGCCCACCCAGCTTGCGCCGCAGCAACTGCACCACCCAGCCGTGGTGCTGGGCGTAGAGTTCACCCACAGCGCGGTGGGAGGAAGAAGGTGAGGCCATCGGCAGGATATCCAGGTTGACAGCTAACGGGAGGCGCACATGATAATACTTCTCATTAGAGATCGTTAGAAGTTTATACATCCCGTTGCTTTATCCGACCAAAAGCCATGGGTGGTGATACGCACTCCTCTTTGCCTTGCATGGAAGCCAGTTGAATTGAAAAGACCGCTAACTTTGACACGCCTGCTCATATGATTCCGGCCGCAAAAGCTGCACAGGGGCAAGGGTGGTTGACCCAGATCTGGATAAACGAATAAAGATCTGCCAAGCAGATGCTCTGAGAGAGGGCGGCAAAATCCGTGTGGAAAAGCTCAGCGGCCCATTGGGGATCGTCGTGCAACAAGCTCATCTGCTGTGGCGAGCGGGCTTGCCCCGCGTTGGGCTGCGAAGCGGCCCCCCAGACAAGCCACTACGGAGTATCTGATGCACCGTATTCGGCTTACTGGGGCTGCTTCGCAGCCCAACGCGGGGCGAGCGGGCTCGCCACAAAAGCCCTATCTGCCGGGATTTATGGGGCTAGGCCAGCGCCCGGCGCCCACCATGAATCACCCCATGCACCAACAACCCCGCCACCAGCCCCCAGAACGCGCCGCCAATCCCCAGTAGCGTGACATTGGCCGCCGTCGCCAAAAAGGTGATCAGCGCCGTTTCCCGAGTGCGGGTATCGGCCATTGCATTGGCCAGGCTTGAACCAATGGCGCCGAGCAGCGCAAGGCCCGCCAAGGTGGTGATGAATGCGCGCGGCAGGACCATGAACAAGGTCGCCAGCGTCACGCCAAACACCCCGACCAGGATGTACAGCGCCCCACACACCAGCCCGGCGATGTAGCGTTTGGAGGGGTCCTGATGGGTATCGCGCCCGGTGCAGATCGCCGCCGTGATCGCCGCAACGTTGAACGCGTGAGCCCCAAACGGTGCCATCAGCAAAGAGCCCAGGCCCGTGACGGTGATGATCGGATTGGCACTGGTCTTGAACCCGTCGTTGCGCAGCACCAGCATGCCGGGAATGTATTGCCCGGTCAGGGTGATCACGAACAGCGGCAAGGCCACGCCAAAAAACGCCGCAATGGAAAAATGCGGCATTTCAAACACCGGCGCCGCCAGTTGCAGTTCAAGGCTGTGCAAGTCGAGCCGCTGCTGGGCGAGCAGCAGCCCCAGGCCAATCAACAGAATCCCGACCATCGCATAACGTGAAGTAAAGCGGCGCAGCACCGCGTAGGCCACCACCAGCACGATCACCAACAACGGATCCGCACTCGCTCCACCAAACGCCGCCACGCCAAACTGCAGGAGAATCCCCGCCAGCAAACCCGCCGCAATGCCACCGGGGATCAGCCGCACCAAGCGCTCAAACGCACCGCTCAGGCCCAGGACGATAAAACCGATGGCGCACATCACGTAGGCGCCAATCACCTCGGCATAGGGAGTAAACGGCATGACCGTCGCCAGAAACGCCACACCCGGCGTCGACCACGCCGTGATGATCGGCTCGCGGTAGCGGTAGCTCAGCCACGCACCGGTCACGCCCACGCCAATACTCACCGACCACACCCACGAAGCGGTTTGTGCCGCACTCAGTTGCGCCAAGTGCGCGGCCTGGAACACCAGGACGAAGGTGCCGGCGTAATTGACGATGACGGAAATCAGCGCACTGATGCTCGGTGACAGGTAATCGGCGAGGCGCAGGCGTAGGGCGGGTCGGTTCATGGCGCATTCCTTTTGTTAAGGCCGCAAAGGCTAACAAGCACCGGACCGTCCTTTCAGTCCACTTCGCCACCTTGCACCAGACCACCCTTGAGCACCTTGGCCAACTGCCGGCTGGCGCTGTCGATTTCACCGGGCGTCAGCGCCGAGAACCCCAGCAGCCAGCCGCCCCTGGCCGGCGGCTGGGTGTAGAGCCGAGTCAGGCCTGGCAGCTGGATACCCACCCGCGCCGCCTGGCGAATGGTCTCCAGCTCCGACCACCCCTCATGCAACACACAAGGCAACTGCAAGCCACCGGGCGGCAAGCTGGCGGTGACCACATGGCTCAAGTGACGCTCAACCGCTGCGGCCATGGCATCCCGGCGCTCGCCGTAGATTTTGCGCATCGCGCGTATATGGCTGCCGAAATGCCCATCGTTCATGAAACGCGCCAGGGTCAACTGGGCGATTTGCGGGGTGTGGCCGTCGAGGATGCTGCGGGCGTAGGTCATGGGTTTGACCAACTCCCGGGGCAGCACCATAAAGCCCATGCGCAAGCCGGGGTACAGCGACTTACTGAAGGTGCCGAGGTAGAGCGTGCGCTGGTAGTTGTCCAGGCCCTGCACGCAGGCGGTCGGCAAGCCTTCGTAATGAAACTGGCTGTCGTAGTCGTCCTCGATGATCCAGCCTTGGCGTTGCTCGGCCCAGGCGATCAGGTCCAGGCGCCGCTCCAGCGCCAGGGTCGCACCAGTGGGGTATTGATGGGACGGCGTGACATAGACCGCATTGGCGCCGCTGCGGTCGGCGCGCAAGGCGTCGATACACAGGCCTTTGGCGTCCACCGCCACCGGTACCACCTTGAGCTGGGCCATTTCAAACGCCTTGCGGGCGCCGAAGTAACCGGGGTCTTCCATCAGGATCGGCTGGCCGCTGTCGACCAGCACCTGCGCACACAGGTACAGGGCCTGACGCGTGCTGGACAGCACCAGCACCTGATCCGGCGTGACCCGCGCACCGCGTTCCAGGTTCAGGTAGTCGGCGATGGCCTGGCGCAGGGGTTCAGCGCCTTGCGGGTCGCCGTGCAACAGCAGGTTCGGGCGGTAGTCCTTCAACGCCTGGCGGTGCAGGCGCTCCCAGATGCCCACGGGGAAGGTGCGCGTTTCCGGCAGCCCCGTGGCAAACGCCTTGACCACCTGCTGGTCGCTGACGCCGCCGCTGGCGAGGATCTGCGCGCCCCTGGCACTCAGCGCCGGGGCCTGGTTCGGCAGCAGCGGCTGGCGCTTGCGCGCACCCCGCAGGCTCGGCCCGATTTTCTCGGAGACGAAACTGCCCGAGCCTTCGCGCCGGCTCAGGTAACCGTCCAGTTGCAGTTGGACGTAGGCCATTTCTACGGTATCCCGGGAAATGCCCAGTGACTTGCACAGCGTGCGGGTCGCGGGCAAGCGGCTGCCGGGCGCGAGGACGCCCTCGAGGATCAATTGGCGCAGCACGCGTTGCACCCGCACCCGCAAATCCAGCGAGGCCAGCTTGGGGTCCGTCAGGCGGATCTTCAGCGTGTCCAGTTCCAGGTTGTGGGTCATTGACTTGGCCAAGGGCTAAAAAACCATGCATCTTTGTGCGAAGCCGCCGATATGTCCACGACCAATATCGGCGAGCTGAGCGGGCGGGCGTTACAGGGCCATGCGGTACTCGATGCAACCCGAGTCTTCGGCGATCCAGTTGTAGAGTTTTTGCGCGCGCTTATTGGTCTGCTGGGTATGCCAGTACAAACGTGCGCAGCCGTGATACTGCGCATAGCGCTGGACCCATTCGATCAGCAACTTGCCGGTACCGCCACCGCGTACCGTGGGGGCGACGTACAGGTCTTCGAGGTAGCAAAAGTCAGCCACCGCCCAGGTCGAACGATGCAACAGCGCGTGCACCAGCCCCACCAGCTCATCGCCCTGCACCGCTACCGCGCAGGCCATGGCTTCATTGGCATCGAGCAAGCGGCTGAAGGCGGTGCGGGTCGTGGTCTCATCCAGGGACACTTGATAAAAGTCCTGGTAGGCCAGCCACAGTTGCAGCCACTGCTCATAGTCCTCGGCTTGCACGGTTCTGACCACGATTGCCTGTGGATCGTTACTCATCGCATTCTCCTGTAGGGAATGCCCGTTCCGGTGTGGATCGGGACCCGGCAATGGTAGGTTCCCAAGGCAACGGTAAACCGACCACTTCAAGGCCAGCGGGCAGGCCAATCCACAACGGGATCTACGTTCACAATTTGTTAAGGATTGCCTTCGTATACTCCAACGCTGCCCCCTCGCATCCGGTAACCCACCCATGACACGCCCTGCCCCGCTGTTGCTGCTGCTTGCCGGTTTGCTGTTCTTCGTTGCCCTGGGCAACCACGAGTTACAAGGCTCCACCGAAGCCCGGGTGGCCGGGATTGCCATGGCCATGCACCTGGACAATGACTGGGTGGTGCCGCGCCTGTTCGGTGAGCCATTCCTGGAAAAACCACCCCTGAGCCTGTGGCTGGATGCCGGGGCGATTCGCCTGTTTGGTGCCAGCACCGGCGCGGTACGGCTGGCCTCGGCGTTTGCCGGTTTGTTCAGCGTGATGCTGCTGTACGGCATGCTGCGCCGGTTCGGGCGGCCCACGTCGCTGGCGTTTTGCGCAGCGCTGGTGCTGGCGACCATGGCCAGTTACTGGAGCAACGTGCGCGGCGTGGGTGAAGATGCGCTGCTCAGCCTCGGCGTAACCCTGGCCCTGCTGGCGTTCTACCAGGCCACGCGTCCCGAGTCCCAGCACCGCGCCAACGTCGGCAGTTGGCTGCTGTTTACCTTGGGGATGGCGATTGCCACCTTGAGCAAAGGCGTGCTGGGGCTAGCGATGCCGGGGATTGTGATTTTTGCCTATCTGGCTTGCACCAGCCTGATGGACAAACGCTTGCAACTCGGCCAGTGGCTAAAACCGGGGGCCTTCACTTTGCTTGCGCTGGTGCCGTTATTGATCTGGCTGGGCTTTCTCTATCAACGGGGTGGCATGCAGGCGGTCGGTGAGGTGTTGTGGACCAACAGCGTCGGACGCTTTAGCGGCTCCTTCGTCGAAGCCGGGCATTACGAGCCCATCTACTACTACCTCGCCAAATTGCACGAAGCCTTTTTGCCGTGGAATATTCTGGTGTACCTGGGCCTGTGGCACTTTCGCAAAAGCCTGGCGAGCAATCGTTACCTGCTGTTTTTCAGCCTGTGGCTGGTGGCGCAATTTACCCTACTGACCTTCGCATCGAGCAAACGCGTGGTGTATCTGATGGCCGTGACACCGGCGGCGGCGGTCCTTGCCACCGAGTATGCCGCGGTTCTGCTCCAGCGCCTGCCCACCTATCGCCGCAGCTTGATCACCGGGGTGTTTGCCCTGGTGATAGCCTGCTACCTGGGTGCAGCAATCTGGTATGCGCCAAAGGCCGACCGGCGTGAATCGTTCGTCCCCCTGACCAGCCAAATCCAGGCACTGCAAGCCCAAGGCCATAGCGTGGTGCTCTACCAACCCAATGAGCGCGTGGCGGGCGCCAGCGTGTTTTACACCCAGAGCCACCTGCCGATCCTGCAGTCGCCAGCGCAACTGCGCGCCTATCTCGATGCCAAGCCGGGCAACGTGGCGCTGCTGGACCGTATCGAAGAATTGACGATCCCGGTCACCACCCGCCAGCAAATCAAAGTGGGCAGCCGCCCCTACTCCTTTGTCGAACAGTAAGGCCTACCAGAGCGCCAGGTCGTACGTCAGGTAGACCCGGTAGTTGTCACGGTCACTGGCATAGGTGGAACGGTAGGTGGCCTTGCGCAACTCTACGCCCAGGCCTTTGAAGGTACTGTCCTGGATCACGTAGCGCAGGTTGGTGTCGGACTCCCACTCCCGGGCTTCACGCCCTTTGAAGTCGCCGTTCTGGCCCTTGTAGTAACGGGTCATGAAACTCAGGCCCGGCAGCACGGCGGCGAAATCGTAGTCATAGCGCAGCATCCAGGTTTGCTCACCGGCCTGGATGAACTTGCCGACCCCGGCGTTGCTGAACGAGTACACCGTCGACACACTGGCATAGGGCAACGCGGTGTCGCCGCTGACTTTCTGGTAGCCCACGCCCAATGCCTGCGGCCCCAGCTTGTAGGTGAACAGGCCACTGAACATGTCGCTGTCGACCTTGCCGTTGCGCGCCTCGCCGGCTTCATTGCTGATGAAATAACGCAGATCGCTGGTCAGGCTGCCGGGGCCCAACGGCTGCTTGTGCACCAGGCCAAGGAATTGCTGGCGATAGAATTCGCGCATTTCCCCGTAGTACCAAGTACCACTGAGGCTCGGCGTGAAGGCATAGGTGGCGCCGGCGAAATCGAAGTCACTGCCCTTTTTGCCGCTGTAGCCCTGTGGATAAATATCCACGCTGTCGGTGGAGTTACGCAGCTTGAATTGATCCAGGTGCCCGCTGTGCAGGTACAGGTTGCGGATGCCGGTGTATTCGATCTGAGTGCCGCGAAACGTCTGCGGCAGCAAGCGACCATCGTTGTGTACCAGTACCGGGATCTTCGGCAGCAACGTGCCCGTTTTCAGCACGGTAGCGCCGATGCGCATTTTTGCGGTCACGCCCAGGCTTGAGAATTCATTGGCGGCGCGCCCGTCATCATGAACCGGCAATAAACCGGTACCGGCGTGGGTGCGGCTGGAGTCGAGCTTGATCCCGGACAACCCCAGGGCATCCAGGCCAAAACCTACGGTGCCTGCGGTATAGCCCGATTGCAGGTTGAGCAAAAAGCCTTGCGCCCATTCCTTGCGGTCTTCGCCACCATCGCGATAACCGTCGTTGAAATAGTAATTGCGCAGGGTCAACTTGCCGTGGGAGTCCTCCCAGAAACCCTGGGCCATCAGCGCCGGTGACAGACTCGCCAGCAAGCCTGCGGTGACCACGCCGCCCCTCGTGAAAAGCTCACGCATCAGTGTTTCCTCAATGCCGTATTGTCGATTTTTATGGGCAATTGCTCCGTGTGCCAGGCTGGACGCCAGGTCACATTGGGGCGGACACTAACGGCTTGCCGAACGCCCCACAACGTTATGCGAGAAGCGCATGACGCTATGCGCAAAGCCGCCCTTCGACAGGAAATCCACGGTGAACCTCAAGCAACTCGAAGCCTTCAAGGCGATCATGTCCACCGGCTCGACCATCGGCGCGGCCACGCGCATGGGCTTGTCGCAATCTGCGGTCAGCCGCCTGTTGAGCCAGTTGGAGGACGCCCTGGGGTTTGCCCTGTTCTTGCGCAAAAAGGGCCGCTTGATGGCCACGCCAGAGGCCGAGGAATTACTCACCGAAGTCGCAGGATTGGTGGACGGCATGCAACGCATCCAGCGCCTGGCCGATGAAATGCGCGTAGGCCGCTCACGCAAAAGCCTGCTCAAGGTCGGCGTGCCTACCAGCATGACCCAGGAGTTGTTGCCGCGTATTGTCGCGGACTTTCTCAAGGACCATGAAGACATCGTGGTCGAACTGCTGACCGGCTCCTACGACATGATCGAGCGCGCCGTACTGGACCGCTCCGCCGACCTGGGTTTTGTGCGCCTGCCCACCGAGATGCCCGACTTCGATGTCGAGCCAGTGCTGCACACCGAAGGCGTGTGCGTGATGCCGGCCGACCATCCACTCAGTCGCCACGAGTTCATTGAGGTGCAGCATCTGCGCAATGTGCCGCTGGTGATGCTGGGCCGGCAACGGGCGCTGCGTACCGAGCTGAACCAGATGTTCCGCGCCGCCAACCTCACGCCCCAGGTGCGGGTCGAAGTGCACTCGGTGGGCGCCGCCTGCAGCTTTGTCGCCGAAGGTCTGGGGGTGTCGATCGTCAATGGTTTGCTGGCCAGCCACTTCATGCATCTGCCGATTGTCAGCCGCCCGTTTCGCCCGGCGTTGCCCTATGCATTCGGCCTGGCATTTCGTGCCGACGAGCCGCGCTCACAGCTGGTGACGGCCTTTGCCGATCACCTTAAACAGCGACTGAATCTGAGCACATAGCTCCCCAGAGTGCTTGTTGTGAAGAGCAGGCTTGTTGTGGCGAGGGGGCGTGCCCTAATGCCAGTCAGTTAGCGGTCATCGCCTTCTGTAGGAGCGAGCTTGCTCGCGAAAAACGTCAACGATAACGCGTGCTTACTGAATGAATGCGGCGCCTGTAAGTTTTTCGCGAGCAAGCTCGCTCCTACAAAAAAGCCTTAACTGACTGGCATTAGGGCTTGTCCCCTCTCCACAAAAACCAAATCTGTGCATCTGCAAAGCAAAGCAACCCTGCTCACCACAACAAAAACGCATACCCCAACCCGCCCCACGCATAACGTTGTGGCCGGCAAAACTTTGCCCTAGTGTCCGCCCAACCAAGCGTCACTACCCACAACAATAACAGCGCACGCACCCCGCTCAGACGGGGGCCGCGCCGGGGCCGCCAGCATGACCGAACCGCAGATCCTCCGTACCCCGCCGCCCACCGAGGCGGCCGCAGACAAACCCGCGCAACGCAAGCAAATCAACCCGGCAATCATTCTGCTAAGCATCGTCCTGCTCGCCGTGGCCTTCACCTATGCGGTCAACGCCGGCAAGTTCCAGCGCCAGAATGGCCTGGTGGTACCCGGCTCGTACCAGGTGCTGGAAAAGCAGGATTCCTTCAGCCAGTTGTTCTCCCTGGAACCGCGCAAGGCGGGCGATACAACGGCCCGCCCGGTGTCGCTGGTGGAAGGTTTCATGGCCATTCCTCAAGGCATCGAAAAGCGTGCGGCGCTGATTTTCATGGTGCTGTTCATCGGCGGCATGTTCGGCGTGCTGAACAAGGCCGGGGTGATCGATGCCGGGCTGGAGCGCCTGCTGGGCCTGACCCGGGGCAATATCTACGTGTTGGTACCGAGCCTGATGCTGGTGTTTTCCGCCGGCAGTACCTTTATGGGGCTGGCCAAGGAATTCATCCTGATCGTGCCGTTGATGGTGGCCATGGCCAATCGCCTCGGGTTGTCGAACCTGATTGGCCTGGCCATCGTCACCATTTCGGTGAAGATCGGTTACCTCGCATCCATCTCCAACCCGGTGGCCTTGTCGGTGGCCCAGCCGATGGTCGGCCTGCCGATTTTCAGCGGCTTGAGCATGCGCGTCGCGGCGTATTGCACCTTCTTGCTGGTGGGCATCGCGTTTGTGTTGTGGAGCATTCGCAAGCACGGGTTTGATGCCAGCGCGCAGATCACCTTCGAAAGTAAGCCCTTGCCGATGCGCCATCTGCTGAACCTGCTGGTGCTGGGTGGCGGGATCGGCTTCCTGGTCTATGCCTCGAACCGTTGGGGCTGGAAATACCATGAGCTGTCGGCGTTCTACCTGCTGCTGACCGTGCTCTTCACGCTGATCGCCGGCCTGGCCGCCAGCACCGCCGCCAGCGCTTTTGTCGACGGCATGAAAAAGGTCCTGATCGCCGGCGTCCTGATCGGCCTGGCGACCGCCGTGGAAATCATCCTCAGCACCGGCCAGGTGCTGGACACCATCGTCAACAGCCTGGCCAACCTGGTGGGCGACCACGGGCCCGTGGTGTCGGCCTACGGCATGTTCTTCGCGCAACTGGGGCTGGACGTGCTGATCCCCTCCACCTCCGGCCAGGCCGCCGTGACCATGCCGATCTTCGGCCCGCTGGGCCAGTTGTCCGGGGTCAGCCCACAAACCACCGTCTTTGCCTTTTTGATGGGCAACGGCCTGACCAACATGATCACCCCGACCTCCAGCGGCCTGCTGGTACTCCTGGCCACCGCCAACGTCGGCTGGGGCCAATGGGCGCGCTACATCCTGCCGCTGTTCCTGATCTATGCGGTGCTGGCGATGGTGCTGTTGGCCATCGCAGTGCAAACCGGATATTGAGTCGATGAGTGTTTTACCTATGCGAACCCTGCACAACCAGATGATCGCCATGCGCGATGGCATCCACCTGGCCACCGACATCTACCTGCCGGCAGGCGGCGACGGCCCGTATCCGGTGGTGATCGAACGTACGCCCTATGACAAGAGCAAACCGTCGCGCTCGGAAAAGCAGCTCGACGGCCAGCACATTTCCCGTGAACAAATGGCGGCCCGCTTTACCGCCCAGGGCTTTGTCGCAATCTTCCAGGATTGTCGCGGGCGCTACGCCTCCGAAGGGGTGTTCACCAAATACACTGCCGAGGGCGAAGACGGTTTCGACACCCTGGCCTGGATCGTCCGCCAGCCATGGTGCAACGGCAAGATCGGCAGCATGGGCCTTTCTTACGCGGCGCACACCCAACTGGCGATGGCCTGCCTGCATCCGCCGGGCCTGGGCAGCATGGTGCTCGACAGCGGCGGCTTCGCCAACGCCTACCAATGCGGGATTCGCCAGGGTGGTGCGTTTGAACTCAAGCAGGCCACCTGGGCGTTTCGCCAAGCCAAGGAAAGCCCGGCGGCGCTGGCCGACCCGCAAGTGCGCCAGGCGCTGGAAGACGAGGATATCCACGAGTGGTTCCGCCGCATGCCCTGGCAGGCGGGCCAATCACCGTTGCGTCATGTGCCCGAGTACGAAGCCTATCTGCTGGAGCAGTGGGCCCAGGGCACCTTCGGCCCCTACTGGCAGAAATCCGGAATTTATGCCGAAGGGCATTACGCCGGCTTGCCGGATATTCCGGTGCTGTTCATGTCCAGTTGGTACGACGCTTATGTCAGCTCGACCCTGGCCAACTACGCCGCCTTCAACCGAGCCCGCCGCGCACCGCAGCAATTGATCATGGGCCCGTGGCTGCACGGTGACCGCAATATCAGCCACAGCGGTGATGTTGAGTTCGGTGCCCAGGCGGCCTTTGACGGCCAGGTGGCGCAGGATTGGTTGAGTTGCCGTCTGCAATGGTTCGAGCAGTCTCTCAAGACTGGGACGCAACCACCGCAGGCCCAAGTGAAAGTGTTCTTGATGGGCGGCGGCAGCGGCACGCCGGATGAAAACGGCCGCCTACAGCATGGCGGCCGTTGGCTGCAGGGCGAGCAATGGCCGCTGCCCGGCACCCAGTCACTGACCTTGTACCTGGATGCGCAGCGGCAATTGACCGAGGTTGCGCCCAGCGCGGGCGAGGCTGTCTTGGGTTACTACGCCGACCCGGCCAACCCGGTGCCGACCGTGGGCGGTGCATTGACGTCCGGCGCGCCGATTTTTGTCGGCGGCGCCTTCGACCAGCGCGAGCGCGCCGACTTTTTTGGCAGCCGGGGCGACAATCGCCCCTTGTCCGAGCGCGACGACGTGCTGAGTTTCCAGACCGCGCCCCTGGCCGCAGACTTGATCGTCGCAGGTCCCGTGCAGATCGAACTGTGGATCGACAGCGACGCGCCAGACACTGACTTCACCGCCAAGCTGGTGGATGTCTACCCGCCGAGCGCGGCGTATCCGGAGGGCTTTGCGATGAACATCACAGACGGCATCCGCCGCTGCCGTTATCGCGACGCTTGGGAGCAGCCCAAACCGCTGGCGCCCGGTGAGCGGGTGAAGGTGACCATCGAGCCATTCGCCACCTGCAACCTGTTTAAACAAGGTCATCGCCTGCGCTTGGACATATCCAGTAGCAACTTCCCACGCTTCGACGTCAACCCCAACAGCGGCGAGGCCGAGGGCCAGGCCCGGCATCCGCGCATTGCTCACAATCGTGTGCACCTGAGCCGGGATGCCGCGTCGTGCCTGGTCTTGAGCATCCTGCCGAACGATTGAGCGCCCTGTAGGTGCCGGCTTGCCGGCGCCTACATCGCTATCAATGACCGCTCATCCGCGAATCCGGCATTGATTAAAAAACCGTTTCAGCTCTCGCCCTGCCTGCCGATACCTCCTGTCTATCCATCGGCTGGGCGATCTTCCAGCAACTGATGTACACGCAATCTGTTCCTGGAGGAATTCGATGAATACATGGTTTGGCAACATCAGCGTCAACTTGAAACTGGGCCTGGGCTTCGGCCTGGTGCTGGTGCTCACCTCGATCCTCGCGATCACCGGCTGGACCAGCCTGGGCAGCCTGATCGACCGCAGCAACTGGATGAGCGACATCACCCAACTCAACGCTTCGCTGACCAAACTGCGGATCGTGCGCCTGCAATACATGCTGGCCAACGGCGACGAGGACGTGGCGCAGAATGTCCAGGCCAGCCTCGACAGTTTTGCCGCGCAGCAACAACAGCTGATCAACAGCTTCAAAAGCCCGGAAAACCTCAAGCTGCTCAACGAGCAGAAAGACACCATCACCGCCTACCGGCAGTCGCTGAACAAAATGCGCGAGGCTTACCGTAACGGCAACGCAGCACGCCAAACCATGGGCGAGCGTGCCGACGCCGCAGGCCTGGTGATTGCCGCCCTGGACCGCAGCGTGCGCCAGATGCCCGAAAGCAGCGAGCGCTTCGCCCAGTACGAAGCGATCAACCACGCCAAGGAAGAGTTCCAGGTCGCCCGCTATGAAGTGCGCGGCTATACCGGCAACGTCAACCCGGAAACCGAGGCCCGCGCGGCGGCGCAAATCGAGTCGGCGATCAATGGCCTCAAGGGCCTGAAAGACGTATTCGGTCAGTCCCAGCAAACCGAGCTGACCGCCCTGGAAAACGCCTTGGGCGCTTACCGCAGCGCGGTGCAGGCCTACAAGGCAGCCAATGCCAATATCGTCCTCGCCCGTCAGGAAATGACCGTGCAAGGTGCCGATATCGTGTCGCGCAGCGAAGCGCTGTATGACATCCAACTGCAACGCCGCGATGCAGAAAGCGTCCAGGCCCGTAGCCTGCAACTGATCAGCACCGTGCTGGCCCTGTTGGTGGGCATTATCGCCGCGCTGGTCATCACCCGGCAGATCACCCGCCCACTGCAGGAAACCCTGGCCGTGGTCGAGCGCATCGCGTCCGGCGACCTGAGTCACAACATCCGGGTGACCCGCCGCGATGAACTGGGCGTGCTGCAACAAGGTATCCAGCGCATGGGCACCACCTTGCGCGAGCTGATTTCCGGTATTCGCGACGGCGTCACCCAGATCGCCAGCGCCGCCGAAGAACTGTCGGCCGTGACCGAACAGACCAGCGCCGGGGTCAACAGCCAGAAGATCGAGACCGACCAAGTGGCCACGGCAATGCATGAAATGACGGCCACCGTGCAGGAAGTCGCACGTAATGCCGAGCAAGCTTCCCAGGCCGCCTCCACCGCCGATGGCCAGGCCCGCGAAGGCGACAAGGTGGTGGCGGAAGCCATCGCACAGATCGAACGCCTGGCCGACGAAGTGGCACGCTCCACCGACGCCATGGCCCATCTGCAACAAGAGAGCAACAAGATCGGCAGCGTGATGGACGTGATCAAGGCCGTGGCCGAACAGACCAACCTGCTGGCGCTCAACGCCGCGATTGAAGCAGCGCGCGCAGGTGAAGCCGGGCGTGGGTTTGCCGTGGTGGCCGACGAGGTCCGTGGGCTGGCCCAGCGCACGCAGAAATCCACCGAGGAGATCGAAGGCCTGGTCGCCGGCTTGCAGAACGGTACCCAGCAAGTGGCCAATGTGATGAACAACAGCCGCAGCCTGACCGACAGCAGCGTCGAATTGACCCGCAAGGCGGGCGTCTCCCTGGAGAACATCACCCGTACGGTGTCGAACATCCAGTCGATGAACCAGCAAATCGCCGCCGCCGCCGAACAGCAAAGCGCCGTGGCCGAAGAAATCAGCCGCAGCATCGTCAATGTGCGCGATGTGTCGGAGCAGACCGCAACCGCCAGCGACGAGACCGCCAAGTCCAGTGTCGAATTGGCACGCTTGGGCAGCCAGTTGCAGCAGATGGTCAGCCATTTCCGGGTGTAAACAAAAAGCCGCCCCGGCCAAAACCGGGGCGGCTGCGCTTCTCAGGCCTTAACGGTCATCGAAGCTGTCTCGCAGGAATTTCCAGACGTGATAAACACGCAGGCAATTCACTACGAGGTCCCACGTACGTCGTGCAAACTTGGACATACTCGGCCCTCCTAGAGTTGGGCCTTACCTCCAGCGCACTTACCGGAACACGTGAGCCTTTGGACGCTAGTCGATCGCGCCTCTTGAGGTGGCCGGGCTAATGGTCCTTCCGCATGAATCCGGCACGGATTACTAGCCCGTGGCGGCCGGTCCAAAATTCGCGCGCGTACCCGACTCACTCAAAAGCGACAAACGCAGAACGGGGAAGATCCTAACCAACATTTGGGCCGAAGGTGTGACCAACAGTGGTCAAATATCCAGTGTTGGACGGGAGATTTATTGCAGCCTTTTGCAGCTGGAATTGACGCGAAAAAAGCGCCAGAAACCATCAGCACCGATCATCGCTCAATCTTGCAGGCCGATATGAACAGCGCTAATATCCCGGCGAGTCGATTGCGCCTTTTGAGATAGCAACCCCAGCCACTAACTGGGATTGCAATAAAAAACCGCCCTGTAAAGGCGGTTTTTTATTGCCTGCTATTTGTCGATCAGGCCTGGCCTTCCTCGACAATTCCAACCGAATAGCAAAAAGCCGCCCCGGCCAAAACCGGGGCGGCTGCGCTTCTCAGACCTTAACGGTCATCGAAGCTGTCTCGCAGGAATTTCCAAACGTGATAAACACGCAAGCAATTCACTGCGAGGTCCCACGTACGTCGTGCAAACTTGGACATACTCGGCCCTCCTAGAGTTGGGCCTTACCTCCAGCGCACTTACCGGAACATGTGAGCCTTGGGATGCACATCACTGCTTCCTTTGAGGCGGCCGGGCTTTGGTTCCTCCCGCGTGAATCCGGCACGGATTACTAGCCCGTGGCGGTCGGTCCAGAATTCGAGCGCATACCCAGCCTCACCTACCAAACGACAAACGCAGAACAGGGGCGATACTAACCAAGATCCCAGCCCAAGGTGTGACGAGCGCTCATCAAACACTCTTTAGTTCCCCAGCGTTTTATTACCATTTTTTGCATCTGTATTTGGATAAAGTCAGGCATCAAAACCGAACCATGCCGATTGTCGCCAAGCCTTGCGAGTTCCCAAAACCATAAGTAGTATTTGTTCGCACGTCACTGCTTCCTTTGAGCACGTAACCCCAGCCACTAACTGGGATTGCAATAAAAAACCGCCCTGTAAAGGCGGTTTTTTATTGCCTGCTATTTGTCGATCAGGCCTGGCCTTCCTCGACAAATACCAGCCGATTGCCAAATGGATCCTTGATGCTCATCTCCCGCGTGCCCCAGGGTGTTTCTTCGATTTGCGGCTTGGCAAAGCGGTAGTCCTTGGCCTGCAATTGCTGCTGGTAAGCGTCCAGCCCCTGGGCCTGGATACGCACCGCGGCGCCTGGTGAGGCATCACCATGGTGCTCGGACAGGTGCAGTACACAGGCACCGAACGACACTTGCAGATACAACGGAAAATTATCTTCGAAGCGGTGCTGCCAATCGACCTTGAAGCCAAGGAACCCGATATAGAACTCCTCAGTCTTGGCCTCGTCGAAGGTCCGCAAGATGGGGGTGACTGTTCCTAACTGCATGGCGACGGCTCCCTGTTTTGAAGCAGCCACTATAAGCAAGCATCCCACCTGTGGCGAGCGGGCTTGCCACGGTAGCGCCCTTCGCCCTGAAATCAGAACCCTGCGCGCAAATCCCCGCTGCGCGCCAGAAAACGCCCCGCCCGCTGACCATTCGCCTGCCCGTCGCGGTAGCTCAGCACGCCGTTGATCCACACCCCATCTATCCCTTCGGCAGCCCGTTGCGGGTCCTTGAAGTCGGCCACATCCCGCACCCGCAATGGGTCGAACAACACCAGGTCGGCCCAGTGCCCTTCGCGGATTTCACCGCGTCCGGCCAGGCCAAAGCGCGCGGCCGACAGGCCAGTCATTTTGTGTACTGCCGTGTGCAGCGGGAACAAGCCCAGATCGCGGCTGAAATGCCCGAGCACCCGTGGGAAGGCGCCCCACAAGCGCGGATGGGGAAACGGGTCTTCCGGCAAACCATCGGAGCCCACCATCGACAGCGGATGGGCGAGGATGCGCTGCACATCGGCCTCATCCATTCCGTAGTACACCGCCCCCGCCGGTTGCAAGCGGCGGGCGGCGTCCATCAAGGACATGTCCCACGCAGCGGCGATATCCTGCAAATCCCGCCCACCCATTTGCGGGTGCGGTGTCGACCAGGTGATGGTGATACGAAAGGCATCGGTCACTTGCTTGAGGTCCAGGGTCGAAGAACTGGCGGCATAGGGATAGCAATCGCAGCCCACCGGATGGCTCTTCGCCGCCTGCTCCAAAGACGCCAGCAACTGCGGACTGCGCCCCCAATTGCCCGCGCCGGCGCACTTGAGGTGGGAGATGATCACCGGGGCCTTGGCATGGCGGCCGATCAGGAATGCCTCGTCCATGGCCTCCAGCACCGGCTCGAATTCGCTGCGCAAATGGGTGGTGTATACCGCACCAAACGCTGTCAGTTCTTCACTCAGTTGCAGCACTTCGTCGGTATCGGCGTTGAACGCGCTGGCGTAGGCCAGGCCTGTGGATAAACCGAGGGCGCCCGCTTCAAGGCTTTCGTGCAATTGCACGCGCATCAACGCGATTTCAGTCGGCGTGGCGCTGCGCTGCAGGTCGTCCATATGGTTGCTGCGCAGCGCCGTATGACCGATCAACGCAGCGACGTTGACCGCCGGCTGGGCGTGTTCCACGGCGGCGCGGTAATCGGTAAAACGCGGATAGACAAACGCCTGGGCCTTGCCCAGCAGGTTCATCGGGTCCGGTGGGTCGCCGCGCAGGCTGACCGGCGAGGCGCTGATGCCACAGTTGCCGACAATCACCGTGGTCACGCCCTGGCTGAGCTTGGGCAGCATCTGCGGCTGGCGGATCACCACGGTGTCGTCGTGGGTGTGCACGTCGATAAAACCCGGCGCCAATACGCGGCCACTCGCCTCGATCTCATGCTCGCCCTGGGCACCCGACAAATCGCCGATCGTCTCGATACGCCCGTCGCGCAACCCCACGTCAGCGATGTACCCCGGCGTGTTGCTGCCATCAATGATCAGCGCCTGGCGAATCAGCGTGTGGTACTTCATCTCAATCTCCAAGCGGCAGGCTGTCAGGGCCGCCGCGATAGTCGTCCAGGGCCAGCTTGATCCGGCGCAGGCGTTCCTGGTTGTCATCCGGCCTGGCCAGGGCCAGTTCGGTGGCAAGTACATCGATGGCCAGCAGCATTCCGTAGCGCGCAGCAGTGGGTTTATAGATAAAACTGGTTTCGGCCGGTTGCAGCGGCAGCAGTACGTCTGCCAACTGCGCCAGCGGCGAGTCGGCCAGGGTGATCGCGACGATCCGTGCACCATAGTTGCGGGCCAGTTCCACCGCCCCCAAAAGTTCGGGCGTCAGGCCGGTGAGGGAGCAGACAATCAGTGCGTGTTCGGCGCTCAATGTGGCGGCTGTGACCCGCATCATCACCGGGTCGCGGCACGCGGCAATCGGGTAGCCCAGGCGCACCAGGCGCACCTGCAATTCTTCGCTGCACAGGCTCGACGGGCCGCCCATGCCAAACGCGTGGATCATCCGCGCCTTGCCCAGCAGGTTCACGGCATCGACAAAACCTGCCTGGTTGAAGCCCGACAGATGCTGGCGCAGGGTCGCTTCGATATCACCGAGGATCTGCCGATGAAACGCCGACTGCTCGGGCAACCCCGCCGGGTCGAGGAAGCGACTGCCCACGCCGCTGGCCTGGGCCAGTTGCAGGCGCAGGTCGCGCAGATCACGGCAACCAACGCTGCGGGCAAAGCGCGACAAGGTGGCGGTGCTGACCTCGGCCCGCTGGGACAGTTCTTCCAGGCTGGCGGATGCGGCGAAGCCCACATCATCGAGCATCAGCCGGGCGATTCGCCCTTCGCCAGCGCTGAAGAAATCCTGGCGGGCGCGGATCTGGTAGAGGATGTCCATGGGGTCTCCGGGTTACAGGATCAGGCTCATAAAACAAGAGACAGACCGTAGGTCAGACCGAAGGCGACCAGCGAAATAAGGGTCTCCAGCACGGTCCAGGTCTTGAAGGTCTGGATCACCGTCATATTGAAGTATTCCTTGATCAGCCAGAAGCCACCGTCGTTGACGTGGGAAAAAATCACCGAGCCGGCACCGGTCGCCAGCACCAACAATTCCGGGTGTGGATAACCCAGGCCCAGGGCCACGGGCGCAACAACGCCGGACGCGGTAGTCATGGCCACGGTGGCCGAGCCGGTGGCAATGCGCATCAGCGCGGCGAACAACCAGCCCATCACCAGCGGCGACAAGTTGAAGGCATTGGCCATGCCGAGGATTTCATGGGTCACGCCGGCGTCCACCAGAATCCGGTTCAAGCCGCCGCCCGCGCCCACTAGCAAGGTGATGCTGGCGGTCGGCGCCAGGCACTCGTTGGTGAACTTGAGGATCGACTCGCGGTTGAAGCCCTGGGCCAGGCCCAGGGTCCAGAAGCTGAGCAGGGTCGCCACCAACAAGGCAATCACCGAGTTACCGATAAACAACAGGAACTGGTTGAAGCCGCTACCGGGCGTAGAGATCAGGTTGGCCCAACCGCCGATCATCATCAGCACCACCGGCAACAGAATGGTGCCCATGGTCAGGCCGAAACTGGGCAGGCGGGTACGTGGCTCGCGCTCGATGAACTGGCGCTCCAGGGGGTTCTCGGCAGGCAAGTGGATACGCGGCACGATGAACTTGGCGTACACCGGGCCGGCGATGATCGCGGTGGGGATGCCGATCAAAATTGCATACAACACGGTTTGCCCGACCGAGGCGTTGTAGGCCAGCACCGCCATCATCGCCGCTGGGTGCGGCGGCACCAGGGCATGCACCACCGAAAGACCGGCGACCATCGGCAGGCCGACCATCAGAATCGACACCCCGACGCGCCGGGCCACGGTAAAGGCAATCGGCACCAGCAATACAAAACCGACCTCGAAAAACAGCGGCAGCCCCACCAGGAAGGCAATGCACACCATGGCCCAATGGGCATTGCGCTCGCCAAAACGGTTGATCAGGGTACGCGCCACCTGCTCGGCACCGCCGGACTCGGCCATCATCTTGCCGAGCATCGTGCCCAGGGCCACCACCAGCGCGATATGCCCCAGGGTCTTGCCGACCCCGGCCTCATACGACCCCATGATCGTATCCGCCGGCATCCCGGCCAGCAGCGCCAGGCCGATGGACACCAGGGTGATGACGATAAACGGGTTGAGCCGATAACGTGCAATCAGCACGATCAATGCAATGATGGCGATGGCAGCGTATGCCAACAGCCAGACGCCAGGTGATGTGGCCATGCGGTACTCCTCGGAAAGGGTCACGTCGAATTGGTTGTGAAACTCATAAATCATTACCGATGAGATTTTTCAAATTTTATGAAAGTAATTTTCGCCCACAGATAAGCGCTGTCGCTTTGGGACATGCCCTCAGACCCGGGATGAAAATCAGGGGATAGTTCTTACATGCAGGCCGCGGGCGGGTACGGGAAACTCGACTGCCCGTGTCCGGTCTCAGATTGCACACCGAATCCTCTTCAGGAAGCCCGTCATGAACCGTAGAACCCTCGCCATCAGCGCGCTATTGCTGGCCTCGTCCGGCACCTCGATGGCCGCCGACAGCAGCCCCGCCCTGCAAAAATGCATGGACAGCGCCAACACCACAGCCGCGATGGTCGGCTGCAACGCCCAGGAAACCAAGGTTCAGGACAAGCGCCTGAACAGCGCCTACAAAACCGCGCTGCAAGCCCAGCAAGGCCCGCGCAGGCAGCAATTGCAGGATGTGCAGCGCCTGTGGATCAAATACCGCGATGCCAATTGCGCCTTCGCCGGCTCCGCGACCGGTGGCAGTATTGATCAGGTCAATGGCTCTGGCTGTGTACTGGACATGACCCAGACCCGCGCCGAGGAACTGGAAAACCTCGTCGGTCCTTGATCTCTGTGGGAGCGGGCTTGCCCGCGAAAAACCTGAGAGCGCCGCGTGCGTCCAGAAGCCCCGCGTTATCGTTGACGCTTTTCGCGAGCAAGCTCGCTCCTACAGGGGAGGATCAGTCGTGTTGCACCCGCGCACGCTTGAGCAGTTTCTTGCAGCGCTCGGACAAATGCAGCACACGCAGATGCTTGCCAGCCTTGGCGTAGCGCTCGCGCAGGGTCATCAAGGCCGCGATAGCGGAGTAGTCGACAAAGCTCAGGTGCCGGCAGTCCAGCGTGACCTGGGCCGGATCGTTGGCCGGGTCGAACTGGTTCAAGAACGGCGTGGTCGAGGCAAAGAACAGCGTACCGTGCAGGCGATAGAGCTTGCTGCCATCCGCCTCCAAATGTTCATCGGCGTACAGCTCACGGGCCTGTTGCCAGGCAAAGTTGAGCGCGGCAATCACAATCCCGCACAGCACCGCCGTGGCCAGGTCGGTAAAGACGGTGATCACCGTCACCGCCATGATCACCAACACATCATTGAGCGGCACTTTGTTGATGACCCGCAGCGACGCCCAGGCAAAGGTCTGCTGGGACACCACAAACATCACCCCCACCAGCGCCGCCAGGGGAATGCGCTCGATCAGCGGCGACAGGAACAAAATAAACAGCAGGATCATCACCCCGGCAAACACCCCGGAGAAACGCCCGCGCCCGCCCGAGCTGAGGTTGATCACGGTCTGCCCGATCATTGCGCAACCGCCCATGCCGCCAAACACCCCGCTGACCATATTTGCCGCGCCCAGGGCCACGCTTTCACGGTCGGGATAGCCGCGGGTCTCGGTGATTTCATCGGTGAGGTTCAAGGTCAGCAGGGTTTCCAGCAGCCCCACCATCGCCATCAAAAACGCGTAAGGCGCGATGATGCCCAGGGTTTCCAAAGTCCAGGGAATCTGCGGCAAGGCAAAAGTCGGCAGGCCACCGGCGATGTGGGCCATGTCGCCCAGGGTGCGCGTGGGCAAGCCCAGCAGGTACACCGCCAGCCCCACCCCGAGAATCGCCACCAGCGCCGGCGGCACCGCGCGCGTCAGGCGCGGCAGCAGGTAGACGATGGCCATGGTCGCCGCCACCAGCGCGCCCATCACATACAACGGCGTGCCACTGAGCCAGGCCTCACCGCTCTTGAAATGCTCCAGTTGCGCCAGGGCAATGATGATCGCCAGGCCGTTGACGAACCCCAGCATCACCGGGTGCGGCACCATGCGCACCAGCTTGCCCAGGCGCAGCAAGCCGAAGGCGATCATGATCAAACCGCCGAGCAGCACTGTCGCCAGCAGGTACTCCACCCCGTGTTGCACCACCAGCGCGACAATCACCACCGCCATCGACCCCGCCGCCCCCGAAACCATCCCCGGCCGGCCGCCGAACAAGGCGGTCAAGGTGCAGATGATAAAGGCGCCATACAGCCCCATCAGCGGGTTGAGGTGGGCCACCAGGGCAAAGGCGATGCATTCGGGCAACAAGGCAAAAGACGTGGTGAGTCCGGCCAGGGCATCGGCACGCAGACGAGAGAGTTTCATGGGGTTACCGGGGGAATTGCGGGGAATGAGGTGGCGATGGTACGCAAATACATCAGATGGAACCACTGTGGTAAACAGTCGGTTCAACAGGAGTAGCGCGCCAGTTTTTCCTGGATAAAGTCGAGAAAGCACTGGATACGCAGGGCCAGTTGCGAGTTGCGGTAGTACACCGCGTTGATCGGCTGGCGATAGCCACTGTTGAACGGGGCCAGAACCGTCTGCAAGCGACCGGCGTTGATGTCTTCGATGGTCATGAAGTGCGAAAGGCAGGCGATCCCCTGCCCCTCCAACGCCAGTTGGCGAAGGGTTTCACCGCTGGACGCGGCAATGTCCGGCTCGATCTGCCAACGATCGCCCTGCACATGGCGCAGCGGCCAATGATTGAGGGTTTCGGTCTGGGTAAAACCGAGCAAGGTATGGTCGGCCAGGTCTGCCACGCTGGTCGGCGTGCCGTGTTGTTCAAGGTACGCCGGGCTGGCCAGGATATGCAGTGGACTGCAGCCCAGGGAGCGGGCATGCAAGGTCGAATCCGCCAGGGTGCCGATGCGGATCGCAATATCGGTGCTCTGCTCCAGCAGGTCGATGATCAGGTCGTTGCTGTTGAGCTCCAATTGGATATCCGGGTACAGGCGGCGAAACTCGGCGACGTACGGCACGATGGCATGCAGCATGAACGGCGACGCCGCATTGATCCGCAAGCGCCCGGACGGGGTTTTCTGCCGCGACGACAGGCGCTCTTCCAACTCGTCCATCTGCGCCAGGATCAGCTTGGCCTGTTCGAAGAAATACTTGCCCTCTTCGGTCAGGTCCATGCGCCGCGTGGTGCGGTTGATCAGGGTGGTGTCGAGCTTGGCTTCGAGCCGCGACAAGGTGCGGCTGACCGCCGAGGGCGTCTGCCCGACTTGTTCGGCGGCGGCGGAAATCGAACCGCACTCAATCACGCAGACGAAGATCTGTAGCTCATCGGATCGGGCTTTCAACGTGAATCCTCGTGAATACGGCTGCGTGGATACTAGCCGTATTACCGGGGCAGGTTAAACACCTGGGCCAGATGCTCCTCGTAACGCAGCACATCAGCCTCAATGGATGGGCGCTTCATCACGTCCACACAGAGGAACGTCGGCAGGCCGCTCATGCCGAGGAACTGGTTGGCCTTGTGGAACGGGAAATACACCGCATCCACGCCCTTGGCTTCGAAGAAGTCGCTCGGATCGTCGAAGGCCGCCTGCGGCGCGTTCCAGGTCAGCGACAGCATGTACTGCTTGCCCTGGATCAGGCCACCGCTGCCGTACTTTTGCGAGGCATCGGAACGGGTGCGGCCATCACTGGCGTACAGGCTACCGTGGCCTTCGGTGAAGACTTCGTCGATGTACTTCTTGACGATCCACGGGGCGCCCATCCACCAGCCGGGCATTTGATAGATGATCACGTCGGCCCAGAGAAACTTGGCGACTTCTTGCGCAACGTCGTAGCCGGCGTCGATATGGGTGACTTTCACGTCGATACCACCACGGTCCAGCACGGCCAGGGCGGCGTCGTGCAGGGTGTTGTTGTAGCGACCATCGGAGTGGGCGAATTTCTTGCCACCGTTGAGCAACAGAACTTTTTTCATGGGGGGTTACCTGAAGGTTGAAAATGTATGAGCGCAGGCTACGGGCAACCCCTCGGGTGAGTAAGCCACGGAACGGCAAAACACTTTTGACCTTCAAGCACGAGTAACTATCTGATTGTTGCGCTAACCGCCAATCAGCAGGTGCCCGCCCAGGGCCGCCATGCCGATAAAAAACACGCGTTTGAACAGCACACCGCTGATGCGCTGGCGCAGCTTTTGCCCCAGCCACATGCCTATCAGAGCCGGCACTAGCGCCAGCAGCGAGGCATTCAATTCGCCGGCACCGAGGTTGCCGCGCCACAACAGCCCGGCTGCCAGGGCCAGGGTGGACACGGTGAAGGACAGGCCCAGCGCCTGCACCAGTTGGTCACGGTTCAAGCCCAGTGCTTGCAGGTAGGGCACGGCCGGGATCACGAAGACGCCGGTGGCCGAGGTGATGATCCCCGTCAGCAGACCACACACCGGTCCCAGCCAACGCTCAGCGCTGCCCGGTACGCTGAACGCCGGCAGGAACAGCCCGCACAGCGCATACACCAGCAATGCCCCACCCAGCGCCCGCACCACCCATGGGCCAGCGTCCATGCCCAGCCACAGTGAGCCGAGCCCGGTGCCGAGGAAAATCAGCAGGAGCATGGGCCACAGGCGTTTGCTTAATGCGCCCAAGTGCCCACCGAAGGCCAATTGCCAGAGGTTGGTAATGGTAGACGGGATGATCAGCAGGGCCGCAGCCTGCGCCGGCAGCATAGCCAGACCGAGCAGGCCCATGGCGACGGTGGGCAAGCCCAGGCCGATCACGCCCTTGACGGTGCCGGCCAGCAGGAAGGTGCCGATCACCAGCAGTGTCAGGGCTGGACCGAGGTTTTGGTAGAACGCTAGGAAGGTCGTCATGGCGGGAATTGTGCGGGTTTGGCGAGGGGTTGGGAATTCGCCATATACTGAGGCAGCCTCTTGTTTTGTGTGAGGCTGATAACGCTATCGCAGGCAAGCCAGCTCCCACATTTTGAATGTGTTCACAAATCCCAATGTGGGAGCTGGCTTGCCTGCGATGAGGCCCGTCCAGGCACCCGAGATTTCCAGCCATGCACTTTGACCTGATTGACCTGCGCCTCTACCTGCACATCCTCGACACCGGCAACATCACCGCCGGCGCCGCCCGCAGCCATTTATCCCTGGCCGCCGCCAGTGCGCGCATCCGCGCCATGGAGGCCTCATTGGGCATCGCGTTCCTGCAGCGTGGCCGCCGTGGCGTGACCCCGACCGCCGCCGGCAACGCCCTGGCCCGGCACGCGCGCCTGCTCTTGCAGCAGGCCGAGCGCCTGCAACAAGACCTGGCGGAGTACGCCAACGGCGTCAAAGGCCAGGTGCGTCTGCTGTGCAACACCACCGCCCTCAGCGAATACCTGCCGGAGTTGCTGGCGGATTTTCTCTGCGCCCACCCCAACCTCGATATCGACCTGCAAGAACTGCCCAGCCTGCGCATCACCCACGCCTTGCGCCAGGGCGCGGCGGACCTGGGGATTACTTCCGACGCGGTGGACACCCACGGTTTGCAGACCCGGCCGTTTCGCGATGATCCACTGGTGTTGATCCTGCCGACAGGTCACCCGCTCACCGCCGGCGCAGTGAGTTTTATCGACAGCCTGCCCTACGACTATGTAGGCCTGGCCGCCGACAGTGCATTGTCGGTGTACCTGGAGGAACAGGCCCTGCACGCGGGCTTCCGCTTACAGACCCGGGTACGTGCCGATGGTTTTGATGGGGTGATGCGCATGGTCGCCCGTGGTGCCGGGCTGGGGATTGTGCCACTGGCGGCATTGCAGCGCTGGCCCCACGCGCAGCCATTTCAGGCCCAGCCCCTGACGGAGGACTGGGCCTGTCGCACACTGCTGTTATGCGCACGTTCGTTTGAGCAGTTGCCGGGTTATGCCACTGCCCTGCTGAACGCACTCACGGTAGGAGCGGGCTTGCCCGCGAAGGTCGTCAACGATAACGCGGGCTTGCAGGTTTAACGTGGCGTGCTCGGGTTTTTCGCGAGCAAGCTCGCTCCTACAGGGGTTGCGCGGCGCTTGCGGAAGAACACGTAATACACCGCCGAGAGAATCAACAGGAACGGCACGCCAAACACCAGGGTCATCTTGAACGCCTCGGTGAAGTAGGTGGTCACCATCACCGCGCCCATCAGCACCAGCCCCAGCAACGTGCTGTAGGGAAACAGCCGCAGTTGGAACGATAACTTCGGCCCGCCGTGACGCTTGCGGTAGCGGCGGAAGAACAGGTGTGTGAGGAAGATCATGAACCAGGTGAAGATCGCGCCGAACATCGAGATGGCCATCATCAAGGTGAAGGAGCTTTCCGGGTATACCACGTTCAACAAGGTCGCCAGGGCGATGCCCGAACTGGACAACAGCAACGCGTTCAGGGGGATGCCGCTTTTACTCAAGGCACCCATGGATTTAGGCGCAAAGCCGCCACGGGACAGGCTGAACATCATGCGTGTGGTGATGTAGAGCTGACTGTTCATCGCCGACAATGCGGCAATCAGAATCACGAAGTTCATCACCCCGGTGGCGCCGGGAATGCCGATGGTCTGCATCACCGTGACAAACGGGCTCTGGCTCTGCCCGGACTGGTTCCACGGCACGATGGCCAGCATCAACGCCAGGGTCAGCAGGTAGAACACCACCAGCCGTACAATCGTGGCACGGAAGGCTTTTTTCACCGCCTGCTCCGGGTCGGCCGCTTCACCCGCCGCCACCGCGATCATCTCCACGCTCAGGTAGCTGAAGATCGACACGATCACCGCGATCCACATGCCGCTCAGGCCATTGGGGAAAAACCCGCCGTGGGCCGTGTAGTTCTGCACCCCGTAATCCGGGTTGCCAGAGCCGAACACCACATACACCGCAAGGATGATAAAGCCGACGATGGCGCTGATCTTGATCGTCGAGAACCAGTATTCGAAATTGCCAAAGGTCTTGACGCTGATGGCGTTGAGCACGATCAGTACGCTGGAGAACGAGACGATCCACACCCATTCCGGCACGTTGGCGAACCAGTACTTCATGTACATCGCCACCGCCGTGACCTCGGCGCCCACCGCCAGCACAATCGCCGCCCAGTATGCATAACGCACCAGGAAGCCGGCCAACGGGCTGATATAGAACTCGGCGTAGGCGCCAAAGGAGCCGGAGGTGGAATGGGCCACCGTCATCTCTGCCAGGCAGCCCATCAACAACAGGGTGATCAACGCACCGATGGCGTAGCTGACCAGCACGCTGGGGCCGGCATAACCGATGGCGTAAGCACTGCCCATGAACAGCCCGGTGCCAATGGCGCCACCGATGGCGATCATGCTCATTTGCCCGGAAGTGAGTTGGCGCCGCAGGCCCAACTCGCGATTGGTGATTGCTGCAAAGCCGTTGTCTGGCGTGGTCACGTGCGTGCCCCTTTTATTATTGTGATTGTTACTGCTGGCCAAGCACCTGTGGGAGCTGGCTGTGGGAGCCAGCTCCTACATGGGTTTTGTGGTGCGCTTAGGTGACGCTGTGGCGCACTTTGAATTGTGGTTGGTCCCAGGTTTTGCCATCGAGGATTTCGCCAAGGATTTCTACTGCATCCCACACCTCGGTGAAGCTGGTGTACAGCGGGGTAAAGCCAAAGCGCATGATCTTCGGCTCGCGGTAGTCACCGATCACGCCACGGGCGATCAGGGCTTGAATGATGGCGTAGCCTTCGGGGTGTTCGAAGCTCACATGACTGCCGCGCTTGGCATGCTCGAGCGGGGTGATCAGTGTCAGGTCGTGGGCGGCGCAGCGGCTTTGCACCAGCTCGATAAACAGGTCGGTCAGCGCCAGGGATTTACGACGCAGGCTGGCCATGTCGGTCTGGGCGAAGATCTCCAGGCCGCACTCGACCATCGCCAACGAGGTGATCGGCTGGGTGCCGCACAGGTAGCGAGTGATGCCCTTGCCTGCGACGTAGTTGGACTCCATGGCGAACTGGCGGCTATGGCCGAACCAGCCCGACAACGGCTGCGTCACCAGCTCTACCAGCGCCGGGTTGACCCACACAAACGCCTGGGAACCGGGGCCGCCGTTGAGGTATTTGTAGGTGCAACCAATGGCGTAGTCGGCGCCGGCCTGGTGCAGGTCAATCGGCACCGCGCCCGCCGAATGCGCCAGGTCCCAGATCGCCAGCGCACCGCACTCATGGCTCAGGGCGGTCAGTGCCTGCATGTCGTGCATGTAGCCGGTCTTGTAGTTGACGTGGGTGATCATCACCACGGCGGTGTCCTGGTCGATGGCCGCTGGCAGTTCGTCCGGGCTGTTCACCAGGCGCAGGGAATAGCCCTGTTGCAGCAGCGCAGCCAAGCCTTCGGCGATGTACAGGTCGGTGGGGAAGTTGCTCGCCTCGCTGACAATCACCTTGCGCTGCGGCTGGCGTTGGCGCTGCACGCTCAACGCTGCGCTGAGCACCTTGAACAGGTTGATCGAGGTGGTATCGGTTATCACCACTTCAGCCTCGCCCGCGCCGATCAGCGGCGCCAAGCGGTTGCCCAGGCGCTGGGACAGATCGGCCCAGCCAGCGCTGTTCCAACTGCGGATCAAACCATCGCCCCACTCCTGGGCAATCACCGCTTGCGCCCGCTCCAATGCCGCCACCGGACGTGCGCCGAGGGAGTTGCCGTCAAGGTAGATCACGCCTTCCGGCAGGGCGAATTGATCGCGCAGTGGCGCCAGCGGGTCCTGGGCATCGAGGGTCTGGCAATGGTTTCGGGTGGTCATGGAAAGTCCTGTTTTTATAGGTGACGATGGACCAAATAATGAACGAAGATTTGCAGAATTTTCGTGCAAAGTGCGCTACAACTGGCGTAATAAGCTGTAGGAAATTCGAATTTAACCTCCAAATACGCGGATTAATTCTAAGCATGATTCTTGACGCCACCGACCTGCGCCTCCTGCATTTCCTGCAACAGGATGGCCGTATCAGCAACCAGGAACTGGCGGAGAAAGTCGCCCTGTCGCCGTCCGCCTGCCTGCGCCGTTTGCGCCTTTTGGAGAGTGAAGGGGTGATCAGCGGTTATCGCGCGGTGCTCAATGCCGAGCAGTTGGGGATCGAGTTGGAAGCCATCGTCCACCTGTCATTGCGCCAGGATATGGAGGATTGGCACGAGACCTTTATCAAGAAGGTCCAAGGCTGGCCGGAAGTGGCCAGCGCCTATGTGATCACCGGCGCCAGCAACTATGTGTTGCGGGTACAGGCGCGCAACCTCAAGCACTTCTCCGACTTTATCGTGAACCACCTGAACCGCACCGCGGGGGTGATGGATATCCGCTCGGAGATCGTGCTGCAGAAGATCAAGGACCGGGATGAGGTGCTGGACCTGGTCGTACGCAAATAACCAGCCCCACCACAAAACCAATGTGGGAGCGGGCTTGCTCGCGAAGGCGGTGTGTCAGTCAATACATCTGGCGACTGACACACCGCTTTCGCGAGCAAGCCCGCTCCCACATTTTTTTACCGCGCTCAGTCTTCGAGAGCGCGTACGCGCTGCAGGCGTTTTTGCTCGACCGCTGCCACCGCTGGCTGCAATTCGAAGTCAAAATCGATCTGCGCAAACTTGCCTTCCACACCGAATTCCCGCGCCAGTTGCGGGTCTTCGCTGAAGCGAATTTCGGCAATCAACTCGTCCCGGGTGGCATAGGCAAAGTCATCGTGCAGATACGGATCATCCGACAGGTTGATCTGCGTGGTCAGGTGCCGATGCCCCGGCGCCGAGATAAAGAAGTGGATATGCGCCGGCCGCTGGCCGTGACGGCCCAGTTGATCGAGCAACTGCTGGGTCGGGCCGGTCGGTGGGCAGCCGTAGCCGGACGGCACGATGCTGCGAAAGCGGTAGTTGCCCTGGGCATCGGTCTCGATCCGGCGACGCAGGTTGAACTCCGATTGCGACGGGTCGAACCAGGAGTAAGTACCGCCGGTATTGGCTTGCCACACGTCCACAATCGCCCCGGCCAATGGCTTGCCGTCGACGTCGCGCACTTGCCCGCGCATAAACAGCGGCACCGCCGCATCCAGGCCATCATCCAGCCGCGCCTCGTACTTGGAGAGCGGCGCGCCCGCCACGTACAGCGGCCCTTCGATGGTGCGCGGCGTGCCGCCAGACTTGCCGGCTTGCTCGTCGGCTGCGTCCATCAACAGGTCCAGGTAATGCTCCAGGCCCAGGCCGGCGGCGAGCAGTCCGGCTTCCTGGTTCTTGCCCAATTCGTTGAGGTAGTTGACCGCCTTCCAGAACTCTTCCGGGGTCACTTCCAGGTCTTCGATGATGTTCACCGTATCGCGCAGGATCCGGTAGATCAGCGCCTTGGCCCGTGGGTTGCCGGCATCATTGAGGTTGCCGCTGGCTTCTTCGAGGAAGCGCTGGGCGTGGGCAGTCTGGGACAGTCGAATGGACATGGTGCAATCCTCATCTTGTAATTATTAGGTGGCTAGACAGACTCAGCGATCATCCTCATGGATCGACGACGGATGCCGGCACAGGGCATTCACTTCGATGGCCATGTAGGGATAGAGCGGCAGTTGCATCAGCAGGTCATGCAGTTCCTGCACGCTGTCGACATCGAACACGCTGTAGTTGGCGTACAACCCGGCGATACGCCACAGGTGGCGCCACTTGCCCTGCGCTTGCAGGCGTTGGGCCAGGGCTTTTTCGTCGGCCTTGAGGGCCGCTGCGCGCTCGGGGTTCATGTCCACAGGCAGGTTTACGGTCATTTTTACGTGGAGCAACATCACAGGCGTCCTCTTAATGTTTGTCGCGACGGAAGAACGCCAGGCGTTCCTCATCGATGGCCAGGCCCAGGCCCGGGGCGGTCGAGACATGCAGGTGGAAATCGCGATACACCAGCGGCTCGCTGAGGATGTCCTCGGTGAGCAGCAGCGGCCCGAACAGCTCGGTGTCCCACGCCAATTTGTTCAGGGTGAGAAACGCATGGGCCGAGGCCAGGGTGCCGATCCCTCCTTCGAGCATGGTGCCGCCATACAGGCCGATACCCGCCGCCTCGGCAATCGCCGCCGTGCGCAACACCGCACGCGGGCCGCCGTTTTTCGCGATCTTCAGGGCGAACACCGAGGCCGCACCTTCGCAGGCCAGGTTGAAGGCATCTTCGACACATTCAATGGATTCGTCCGCCATGATCGGCGCCGGGCTCGACAGGTTGAGCCGAGCCATGCCGCCACGGTTGTTGCGCGAGATCGGCTGTTCGATCAGGTCGATACCGTTGTCACCCAGCACCTGGCAGGCGCGCAGGGCCACGGCTTCGTCCCAGGCCTGATTGACGTCGACCCGCACGCTGGCGCGCTCGCCCAGGGCCTTTTTGATCGCGATCACATGGGCCAGGTCCTGGCTGACTTCACCGGCACCGATCTTCAACTTGAAGATGCGGTGGCGGCGCAGGTCGAGCATCTTCTCGGCCTCGTCGATGTCCTTTTGCGTATTGCCGCTGGCCAGGGTCCAGGCCACCGGCAGGGCATCGCGCACGCGGCCGCCGAGCAGTTCGCTGACCGGCAAACCCAGGCGTTTGCCGAGAGCATCGAGCAAGGCGCTTTCGATGCCGGACTTGGCGAAAGTATTGCCACGAATGCTGCGCTCCAGGCGCAACATCGCCGCGTTGATATTGCTGGCGTCCTGGCCGATCAGCAGCGGGGCGAAGTGTTGGTCGATATTGATTTTGATGCTGTCGGGGCTTTCGTTGCCGTAGCTCAGGCCACCGATGGTGGTGGACTCGCCAATCCCTTCGATGCCGTCGGCGCAACGCACGCGGATGATCACCAGGGTCTGGTTCTGCATGGTGTGCATCGCCAGCTTGTGCGGGCGGATGGTGGGGAGGTCGACGATGATGGTCTCGATCGACTCGATGGCGCAAATCGGCATGGCAATACCCGTTGGGTTCTTTATAGGTCTGGCCTGATTCTGTCGCCCATTGTTGTTGGCTTCCAATATAGAATTGGTCTCGAACAATACCCTCAAGGTATGAGAGGAACCCGTATGGAACTGCGCCACTTGCGTTACTTCCAGGTGCTGGGGGAAACCCTGAACTTCACCCGCGCCGCCGAACGCCTGCACATTGCCCAGCCGCCGTTGAGCCGGCAGATCCAGCAATTGGAAGATGAGTTGGGCGTGATCCTGCTGGAGCGTGGCCGGCCACTGCGGCTGACCGAAGCCGGGCGCAACTTCTATGAACACGCCAATGTGCTGTTGGAGCAACTGGCCAAGACCTGCGATAACACGCGGCGCATTGGCCTGGGGCAAAAGACCTGGCTGGGCATCGGTTTTGCCCCCTCGACCCTGTACGGCGTACTGCCGGAGCTGATTCGCCGTCTGCGCAGCCATGACGCGCTGGAGCTGGAGTTGGGCCTGGCGGAGATGACGACCCTGCAACAGGTCGAAGCGCTCAAGGCCGGGCGCATCGATGTGGGCTTCGGGCGGATTCGCATTGATGACCCAGCCATCGTCCAGCGCGTGCTGGTGGAGGATCGGCTGGTGGCGGTGCTGCCCGCCGGGCACCCGCTGCTGGACGCACCCGTGACCCTCGCGCAACTGGCCGCCGAGCCGTTGGTGCTCTACCCCGGCAACCCGCGTCCCAGCTATGCCGACCATGTGATCGCCCTGTTCGACACCCACGGCCTGGCGATCAAGGTGGCGCAATGGACCAACGAATTGCAGACCGCTATCGGCCTGGTCGGCGCGGGCATGGGGGTGACGCTGGTGCCGGCGTCGGTGCAGATGCTGCATCGGGCGGATATCGGCTACACGCCGATTGTCGAGGCCACGGCGACTTCGCCGATCATTCTCAGCCGGCGAATTAATGATCAGTCGCCGGGGCTGGGTCATTGTCTGCAATTGGTTGAAGAGCTGATCTGAAACAGCCCAAACACCACTGCCCCAATGTAGGAGCTGGCTTGCCTGCGATAGCGGTGGATCAGTCACCAGATTCTTTGACTGTCCCACCGCTATCGCAGGCAAGCCAGCTCCTACATGTTGATTTGCAGTGTGTTCAGGCACCGCGCATGCGTCGGGCATCGTTGCGTTGCAAGGTCTGGCTGGGGGATTCGTCGAACAGTTTGCGGTACTCCGCCGAGAACCTTCCCAGGTGGGTAAAGCCCCAGCCCAGGGCGATTTCGGAGATGGTACGGGTAGCCCCATGTTCGAGAATTTCCTGGCGCACCGCGCTCAGGCGGTACTTCTTCAAGTAGGCCATGGGCGACAGGGCAAAGTATTTGCGAAAGGCATCGAACAGCTTGAACCGCGATACGCCGGTGGCCGCCTCCAGGTCTTCCAGGTGCAGGGCTTCGCGGGCGTTGGCGTGAATATACTGGCGGGCGCGGAGCAGATAGTGGGGCAACTTGACCCCCAGCACGTCGCGCAACTCTTCGGAATAGTTGTTCGGCTGGGCCAGGATCAGGCCCTTGATCAGCGAGCTTTCCAAGTCACGGGTAAACGCTGCCTGGTCATACAGCTCGCTGCTGTGCTCCAGCTCCGCAATGAAGTGCCGCGCCATGCGCCACCACGCCGCGGGTGCGCCTTGCACCGCATCCATCACCGATTCAAAGCGCAGCGGCGCATCGATCGGTCGCTGCAACAGACCCTCCAGGGTTTCGCTCATTGCCGCACGGGTAATCACCACTTGCAGCTTGCGGCAGTCGCCGGAGATCGCCAGCACCTGGTGTTCATTGGGCGAAATGATCACGCCCTGGTCGCGGTTGGAACTCAGGCGCTGGCCACCCTTGCTCAGTTCCTGCTCGCCCACCAGCGGCAGGCTCAGGCTGTAGCTGCTGAAGTGTTCGGCATCTTCGATATCGATGGTCACGTCGGTGCCGTACTCGATCACCCCCAGCGTGGTGGCGCGGGACTTGAACACATTGGCACTGTGGTGAAAGCGCAGGCGTTCCGGGGTGGTGGTTTCCAGCCGATGGGGCCCGCAGATGCCAGACATCCAACTGCGGGCGCCTTCAAGGTCGAAACGTTCAATACGAATATCGCGTGTATGGCTACTCATCAGGGTGCACTCACGGCGGTTGTGGCCAGCGCGCTCTAGCGGCGCGTCCGGTGGATCAAGGCAAGTTCTGCGCCACGTCGCGCACTTGTCCACTGGGTGGATAACGAGCGTCGACTATGTGGATAAGAAGCCGGCTTTTTCGACAATTGCCTAGCCTGACAGTAGCGCATTCCCCGGCGTCGTTGCACGGATGTGGGTATTTGCGCCCCAACTATGCGGCCCATCTTCCCCCACTAAGCGGATAGCTGGGCGCCCCCCTGCCCGCCTCTAATGAACCACCGATTAGCTACCCAATAAAAGGTGCCTCCCATGAGTGGTGCAAGAAGCGTCGAGCAGTGGAAAACATTTATCGAAAGCTGCCTGGACTTTCGTCCGGCCGAGGGCGTGTTCCGCATCGCCCGGGACATGTTTACCGAGCCCGAGCTGTTCGACCTGGAGATGGAACTGATCTTCGAAAAGAACTGGATCTACGCCTGCCACGAAAGCGAACTGGCCAACAACCATGACTTCGTGACCATGCGCGCCGGGCGCCAGCCTATGATCATCACCCGCGACGGTGAAGGCCAGCTCAATGCCTTGATCAACGCCTGCCAGCATCGCGGCACCACCCTGACCCGCGTCGGCAAGGGTAACCAGTCCACCTTCACCTGCCCGTTCCACGCCTGGTGCTACAAGAGCGATGGCCGCCTGGTGAAGGTCAAGGCGCCGGGGGAATACCCGGAAGGTTTCGACAAGGCCACCCGCGGCCTGAAGAAGGCGCGCATCGAAAGCTACAAGGGCTTTGTGTTTATCAGCCTCGACGTGCAGGGCACCGACAGCCTGCAAGACTTCCTCGGCGACGCCAAAGTGTTCTTCGACATGATGGTCGCGCAGTCCGCCACCGGTGAGCTGGAAGTGCTGCCGGGCAAGTCGGCCTATACCTACGACGGCAACTGGAAGCTGCAAAACGAAAACGGCCTGGACGGCTATCACGTCAGCACCGTGCACTATAACTACGTGGCCACCGTGCAGCATCGCCAGCAGGTCAACACCGAAAACGGCAGCGCCTCCGGCAGCACCCTGGACTACAGCAAGCTCGGCGCTGGCGATGCCAACACCGATGACGGCTGGTTTGCCTTCAACAACGGCCACAGCGTGCTGTTCAGCGACATGCCCAACCCCAGCGTGCGCTCCGGCTACGCCACCATCATGCCGCGCCTGGTGGCAGAACACGGCCAGCAGAAGGCCGAGTGGATGATGCACCGCCTGCGCAACCTGAACGTCTACCCGAGCCTGTTCTTCCTCGATCAGATCAGCTCGCAACTGCGCATTATCCGCCCGGTGGCGTGGAACAAGACCGAGATCATCAGCCAGTGCCTGGGGGTGAAGAACGAGTCCGACGCCGACCGCGAAAACCGCATCCGCCAGTTTGAGGACTTCTTCAACGTGTCCGGCATGGGCACCCCGGATGACCTGGTGGAGTTTCGCGAAGCCCAGCGTGGTTTCCAGGGCCGCCTGGAACGCTGGAGCGATATCTCCCGGGGCAGCCACCGCTGGGAAACCGGGTCGACGCCCAACAGCGAGGCCATCGGCATCACACCTGCGATGACTGGCACCGAATTCACCCACGAAGGGCTGTACGTCAACCAGCACCGCAACTGGCAGACATTCCTGCTGGACGGTCTCGACGCACAAGCCCTGAAACTGCACGAGGTGAAATGATGAACGCGCAATTGCAGTACCAGATCGAGCAGTTTTTCTACCGCAAATCCGAGCTGTGCGACGCCCAGGACTGGGATGCCTATGTGCAGTTGTTTGACCCGCAGAGTGAGTTCCATCTGCCGCAGTGGGATTCGGAACACGTCTATACCCGCGACCCCAAGCGCGAGATGTCGTTGATCTACTACGCCAACCGTTCGGGCCTGGAAGACCGGGTGTTCCGCCTGCGCACCGGCAAGGCCGCGTCCGCGACGCCGATGCCGCGCACCTTGCACCTGATCAACAACGTGCGGGTTACCGAGCTGGCAGACGGCTGCCTGGAGGTGCGCTTGAACTGGCACACGCTGTTTTATCGGTTGGCGATGTCGGAGCAGTTCTATGGCCACGCCACCTATAGCCTCAAGCCCCATGGCGACAGCTGGCTGATCACGCGCAAGCATGCGCTGCTGCTCAACGACACCATCAACTCGGTGCTGGACTTCTACCACCTCTGACGTTGACGTCCCCCCTTCAACTGTAGGAGCGAGCTTGCTCGCGAAAAAACCAAGGGCTGCGCGTGCATTCAGGATGCCCGCGCCATCGTTAACGTTTTTCGCGAGCAAGCTCGCTCCTACAGGTATTACCCAATCCATGGAGAACGGTGGATGAATCACAAAGTGGCCTTCAGTTTTGCCGACGGCAAGACCTTGTTCTTCCCGGTGGGCGCCAACGAGATCCTGCTGGACGCGGCGCTGCGCAACGGGATCAAGATCCCCCTCGATTGCCGCGAAGGTGTCTGCGGCACCTGCCAGGGTCGCTGCGAATCCGGCGACTACAGCCAGGATTATGTGGACGACGAGGCGCTTTCCAGCCTCGACCTGCAACAGCGCAAAATGCTCAGTTGCCAAACCCGGGTGCAATCCGACGCGACGTTTTACTTCGATTTCGATTCAAGTCTGTGTAATGCGCCGGGCCCCGTGCAGATCAGTGCCAAGGTGTGCGAAGTGCAACAGGTGTCGGCCAGCACCGCGATCCTGTCGGTGCAATTGGAACAGACCCTGGACTTTCTACCGGGCCAATATGCGCGCCTGTCGATTCCAGGCACTCAGCACCAGCGCTCCTACTCCTTCGCCAACCGCCCGGGCAACCGCTTGCAGTTCCTGATCCGCCTGCTGCCGGATGGGGTGATGAGCAACTACATGCGCGAACGCTGCCAGGTCGGCGATGAAATCACCCTGGAAGCGCCGCTGGGTGCGTTTTATCTAAGGCACGTCACCCAGCCATTGGTACTGGTGGCCGGCGGCACCGGCTTGTCGGCGCTGCTGGGGATGCTCGACGAATTGGCCGAGCGTGGCTGCGAGCAACCGGTACACCTGTATTACGGTGTACGCGGTGCCGAGGATTTGTGCGAGGCCGAGCGCATCAAGGCGTATGCCCAATCCATCCGTGGTTTTCGCTACACCGAAGTGCTCAGCGACCCATCGCCGCAGTGGTTGGGCAAACGCGGTTATTTGACCGAGCATTTCGACCTGGCCGAATTGCGGGATAGATCGGCAGATATGTACGTATGCGGCCCCCCTCCAATGGTCGAATCCATCAAGAACTGGCTGCAAGAACAGGCACTTGATGGCGTTCAGCTGTATTACGAAAAGTTTACCGAGAGTAATATCTGACCCCTCAGCACTGAGGGGCGGGTCTGGCGTGCAGGATCAACCCTGAAAAAAACAAGTAGAAGGGAATGTTAATGGCGGATGACATGGTTAACCCGGTGGGCCTCAAGCGTGGCCTGAAAAACCGGCATATTCAGCTGATTGCCCTGGGTGGGGCGATTGGTACGGGCTTGTTCCTCGGTTCGGCCGGGGTGCTGAAGTCGGCGGGGCCGTCGATGATCCTGGGCTATGCGATAGCCGGGTTTATCGCGTTCCTGATCATGCGCCAGTTGGGCGAGATGATCGTCGAGGAACCGGTCGCCGGCTCCTTCAGCCACTTCGCCCACAAGTACTGGGGCGGCTACGCAGGCTTCCTCGCCGGCTGGAACTACTGGGTGCTGTATGTGCTGGTGGGCATGGCCGAATTGACGGCGGTGGGCAAGTACATCCAGTTCTGGTGGCCGGAAATACCGACCTGGGTCAGTGCCGTGGTGTTCTTCATTGCGGTGAACCTGATCAACACCCTGAACGTGAAGTTCTTCGGTGAGACCGAGTTCTGGTTCGCGATCATCAAGGTGGTGGCGATCATCGGCATGATCGTGCTCGGCTGCTACTTGCTGTTCAGCGGCACCGGCGGACCACAGGCCTCGATCAGCAACCTGTGGGACCACGGCGGCTTCTTCCCCAATGGCGGCATGGGCCTGCTGATGGCCATGGCCTTCATCATGTTCTCGTTCGGTGGCCTGGAGCTGGTGGGTATTACCGCAGCCGAAGCCAGCGAGCCACGCAAAGTGATCCCCAAGGCGATCAACCAGGTGGTGTACCGGATCCTGATTTTCTACGTCGGCGCCCTCACCGTGCTGCTGTCGCTGTACCCATGGGATCAACTGCTGCAAACCCTCGGGGCCTCGGGCGATGCCTACAGCGCCAGCCCATTCGTGCAGATCTTCTCGCTGATCGGTAACGACACCGCTGCGCACATCCTCAACTTCGTGGTGCTGACCGCGGCGCTGTCGGTGTACAACAGCGGCGTGTACTGCAACAGCCGCATGCTGTTCGGCCTGGCCGAGCAAGGCGACGCGCCCAAGGCGCTGATGAAGCTCAACAAGCAAGGCGTTCCGCTGCGCGCCCTGGGCATTTCGGCCCTGGTGACGCTGCTGTGCGTGGTGATCAACTACGTGGCGCCCAAGGATGCACTGGTGCTGTTGTTTGCGCTGGTGGTTGCGTCGCTGATGATCAACTGGGCGCTGATCAGCCTGACCCACATCAAGTTCCGCAAGGCCATGGGTGAACAAGGCGTAGTGCCGACGTTCAAGACTTTCTGGTTCCCGTTCAGCAACTACCTGTGCCTGGCGTTCATGCTGGTGATCGTGGGCGTAATGCTGGCGATTCCGGACATGCGCCCGTCGGTGTATGCGATGCCGGTGTGGGTAGGGATTCTCTTCCTGGCGTACTGGTTGCGCGCCAAGAAGACCAAGACTGTGGCTGTCGCGCAGTAACCTGTGTAGGCGCCCGCTCATCTGGGAGCGGGCTTGTGTGGGAGCGGGCTTGCTCGCGAAAGCAGTGGGTCAGTCAACATCAATGTTTGCTGAGCCGACGTCTTCGCGAGCAAGCCCGCTCCCACATTTGATCTTCGCTGCTTTGAGCATTGCGTTCGTTTAAGGCTAGCCCGGCTCCCATATGAACAGGGCCACAATAGGAATGTATTGCCAATGAAAAAGCCCCGGAGAACCGGGGCTTTTTTATTACAGCGTTGAACGCACTCGCCACAGCTCGGGGAACAGCACGGTGTCGAGCATCTTGCGCAAGTACCCCACACCTTCGGTGCCGCCGGTGCCCGGCTGGAAGCCAATGATCCGCTCTACGGTGGTCACATGGCGGAAGCGCCATTGGCGGAACGAGTCTTCCAGGTCGATAAACTTCTCGGCCAACTGATACAGGTCCCAGTAACGGTTCGGATCGCGATACACCTCGCGCCACGCCGCCTCCACGGATTCGTCATGCACCGTAGGCGCCGTCGGATCGCGTTGCGCGCGCTGCGGGTCAATCGCCAGGCCCGCCTTGATCATCAGGTTGATCGCCTCGTCATACAGCGACGGCGTGGCAATCGCCACTTGCAGCTCCTTGAGCAATTCCGGGCGGTGGGCGTGAGGCCGCAACAGCGCCGCGCTTTTATTGCCGAGGATGAACTCGATTTCCCGGTACTGGAACGACTGGAAGCCCGACGACTGCCCCAGGTACGGGCGGATCGACTTGTACTCCGACGGCGTCATGGTCGCCAGGACCGCCCAGGCGTGCACCAGTTGGTCGAAGATGCGCGACACCCGCGCCAGCATCTTGAACGCCGGCGCCAACTCACCCAGGCGCACGTGCTCACGGGCGGCCTTGAGTTCGTGGAGCATCAGCTTCATCCACAGCTCGGAAGTCTGGTGCTGGATGATAAACAGCATTTCGTTATGGTCCGGCGACAACGGATGCTGGGCCGTGAGCACTTTGCCCAGGTCCAGGTAGTCGCCGTAGCTCATGGACTCGGAAAAATTCAGCTCGGCGTTATGCCATTCTTCCGGCGGCTGGTAATCAGGGGAGAAAGGACACTGGCTCATCGCGTGGGCTCCTTGAGCGGGCGCAGGATTGCTCGTACCGGGCTGGCATCGAGGTTGGCAAAACGCAGCGGCAGGGCGATCAACTCGTAATCGCCTTGCGGTACATCGTCGAGCACGATGCCTTCGAGAATCGCCATGCCATGACGGGCGACAGCGTTATGAGCATCCATGGTCTTGGACTGTTGCGGGTCCAGGGACGGGGTGTCGATGCCGATCAAGCGTACGCCCAGGCTGGCCAGCAGCTCGACGGTTTCTTGGGCGACGGCGGTGAAGTTCGAATCCCAATTAGTCAGTGGCGCCTGTTGATAAGTACGCAACAGAACCCGCTCCGGCAGGTTATCCAGGTGGCCTTGCAACTGCTCCGGCTGCACCAGCGCACCGCCGTCCAGGCAATACACCACCCGACAGGGGCCCATGTACACCTCCAGCGAGACTTCGCCGATGGGCGCGCCGTCGGCGCTGTAGTGCAGCGGCGCATCGACATGGGCGCCGGTGTGGGGCGATAGGGTGATGCGCCCGACGTTGACCGGGCATTCGGGGCCGAACTGCCAGACGCGCTCTTCCTGGAACGGCGTATCGCCCGGCCACGTCGGGGTGGCGGTGCTCAAGGGTGGGCTGATATCCCACCACGTTTTTATTGGATTCATACGAGGCTCTCGGTTGTTTCTAAAGTGAATGATACGAGGGCCAGCGGTAAATATTCTTGCGAATTCCAGCGCAAAGGCTGATTTCTTTCGTACTTACTGCGAAGAAATGTCTGATTAGTGAATGGATCCTTCAGCCACCACAGATCAAATGTGGGAGCGGGCTTGCTCGCGATTGCGCAGTGTCAGGCAATGATTCATCAACTGACCCACCGCTTTCGCGAGCAAGCCCGCTCCCACAAGGGTTTTGTGTATTTTTGCAGAGTGTGTGAGCTGCGCTTCTGGGCATCCCGATGTCGAGTTCAGACCACAGGCATTCGCCCCGGCGCTATAGGGTTCACCTTTGTCTTTCCTGCCTTGGAGCCATCATGTCCCAGCCCATCACCGTATTGCGCGACACCCACCCCCTGCCGGTCCTGGATGCCTGCAAATGGGAGAAGCTCGAGGGCGACCCGCACACCGTCAACCTCAACGCCTACACCAGCGAAGACGGCAGCAAGATCATGGGCACCTGGATCTGCACCCCGGGCAAATGGCGGGTGGAGTATGTGAAGTGGGAATACTGCCATTTCCAGGAAGGCTACTGCGTGATCACCCCGGACGGCCTGGAACCGATCCATTTGCGCGCAGGGGATATCTTTGTGGTGGAGCCCGGCATGAAGGGCACGTGGGAAGTGGTCGAGACGGTGCGTAAGTATTTCGTGTTTGCCTGATACAGACTCTGCGGCAAGGGGCCTTGTTGTGGCGAGGGGGCTTGTCCCCCGTTGGGTGGCGAAGCCGCCCCAAAACCTACCGCCTCGGTCTATCTGAAGGAAGTCGGGGGGCCTACTGGGGCGGCTTCGCCGCCCAACGGGGGACAAGCCCCCTCGCCACAACAAGCCCCCTTGCCACAAGCCGCCTCATCACAACAAGTCGCCTCTTGATCGCCAGCCCTTTGACCTATTGAGGCTTGCGATAGCTGTTGATGATCGCCGAGAAGTCCTTGCCTCCGTCCCCGCGCTGGCTCATCGATTGATACAACTGCTGCGCCACCGCCCCCAGAATCACTGGCTGGTGCGCTTGGCGCGCGGCTTCGGTCGCCAGGCCCAGGTCCTTGAGCATCAGGTCGGCGCCAAACCCACCGGTATAGCCTCGGGATGACGGCGCGGTTTCGATTACGCCCGGCCAAGGGTTGTAGGTGTCGGAACTCCAGCAACGCCCGGTGGAGCTGTTGATGATGCCGGCCAGTACTTGCGTGTCGATACCCAACGCATCGCCCAAAGCCATGGCTTCACTGACACCCACCATGCTGATCCCCAGCAGCAGGTTGTTGCAGATCTTGGCGATCTGCCCGGTGCCCACATCACCGCAATGCACGATGTTGCGGCCCATCTGCGCCAGCACCGGTTGCAGGGTGGCGAACAGTTCCGGGTTGGCGCCGACCATAAAGGTCAACGTCCCGGCCTGGGCACCACCGGTGCCACCGGAAACCGGTGCATCGGCCATCGCCACGCCATGCTTGGCCGCAGCAGCTGCCACGTCCCGTGCGGTCTGTGGGTCGATGGTGCTGCAATCCACGGCTGGCACGCCTTTGCCGATGCCGGCCAGCACGCCGTCTTCATTGAGCCACACGCTACGCACATGAGCGGCGGCGGGCAGCATGGTCAACACCAACTCCGCGCCCTGGGCCGCATCCCGCGGCGAGGCGCTGATGGTGCCGCCCAACGCGGCCAGCTCGTTGAGGACGGTCTGGTTCAGGTCGAACAGGTTCAGCGCATGGCCAGCCTTGATCAGGTTGCGGGCCATGGGCGCGCCCATGTTGCCCAGGCCGATAAATGCAATCTTCATGGTCGTCTCCTTGATCAACGCAGGTTGATGGTGGTGTTGACGCCATCATTGACGCTGTCGTCGTCAAACCAGCGGCTGGTGACGGTTTTGGTCTGGGTGTAGAACTGCACCACTTGCTTGCCGTACGGGCCCAGGTCGCCGAGTTTCGAACCACGGGAACCGGTGAAGCTGAAGATCGGGACTGGCACGGGGATCGGGATGTTGATGCCCACCTGGCCGACGTCGATTTCGCTCTGGAACTTGCGCGCCGCCGCACCGCTCTGGGTGAACAGGCCGGTGCCGTTACCGAACGGGTTGGCGTTGACCAGGGCGATAGCCTCATCGAGGGTATCGACTTCCAGCACCACCAGCACCGGGCCGAAGATTTCCTGGGTGTAGATCTGCATGTCGGTGGTCACGCCCGAGAACAGGGTCGGGCCGACGAAGTTGCCTTGCTCGAAGCCCGGCACCTGGATGTCGCGGCCGTCCAGTTCCAACTTGGCGCCTTCTTTCACGCCGCTTTCGATCAGGTCGAGGATACGTGCCTTGGCGCGCTTGGAGATCACCGGGCCCACGTCGGTGCCGGCTTCGCTGCCGGCGTTCACTTTGAGTTTCTGCGCCAGAGCCTTGAGGTCAGGCAGCCATTGCTTGGCGGCGCCAACCAGCACCACAACCGAAGTGGCCATGCAGCGCTGACCGGCTGCACCAAAACCGGCGCCGACCAGGGCGTTGAGAGTCTGTTCGCGGTTGGCATCCGGCAGCACCACCGCATGGTTCTTCGCGCCCATCATCGACTGCACGCGCTTGCCGTGCTTGCCCGCCAGGTCGTAGACGTGGGTGCCGACGGCGGTCGAGCCAACGAAGGACACGGCCTTGATATCTTTGTGGGTGCACAGCGCATCCACCACATCCTTGCCACCATGGACCACGTTCAGCACACCCGCCGGCACACCGGCTTCCAGCGCCAGCTCCACCAGCATCAGAGTCGACAGTGGATCCTGCTCCGAAGGCTTGAGCACGAAGGTGTTACCGCAGGCGATGGCCATCGGGAACATCCACAACGGGATCATTGCCGGGAAGTTGAACGGGGTGATGCCGGCGCACACGCCGATCGGTTGGCGCAGGGTGTAGGTGTCGACACCGCCGGCCACGTTCTCGGCAAATTCGCCCATTTGCAGGGTGCCGATGGAACAGGCGTGCTCGACCACTTCCAGGCCACGGAAGATATCGCCTTCAGCGTCGGCAATGGTCTTGCCCTGTTCGGCACTGAGTACGACGGCAATGCGCTTGGAGTGTTCACGGATCAGCGCCTGCAGCTTGAGCATGATGCGCATGCGCGCGCCGATCGGCGTCAGCTTCCAGGTCTGGAAGGCGCGATGGGCGGCGTCGATGGCTGCATTGACTTCATCGGCCGTGGCAAAGGGCACACGGGCCAGGACTTGTTGGGTCGCCGGGTTGACGATGTCTTGCCACTGGGTGGTCTTGGACTCGACCCATTCACCGTTGATCAACAGTTTGGCCTGTTTCACGGTGGTATCGGCAGACGTAAGCGATGCGTTCATTGTGGTCTCCAGATCTTGTAGTTATGCAGAGAGCCAAGGCGTGAAGCGCCTTGAGGATGAGGCGTTCGGACGATTTTTGGAGTATAGATGTGCAAACTTCCAATAAGAACCCACATAAAAGCCGGTCCAACATGCAAAAAAACATCACGTCTTTAGGCTCGCTGAACTGGGATGACCTGAAGTTTTTCCTCGAAGTGGCGCGCACCCGCAAGGCCAGCGTCGCCGCCAAGCGCCTGGCGGTGGACTACACCACGGTGTCGCGGCGTATCAGTTCGTTGGAAGGTTCGCTGGGCACCCTGCTGTTCGAAAAATCCCGGACCAGCGGTTTTGTCCTGACCAACGAAGGCCAGCGCTTGCTGGGTTATGCCGAATCCATCGAAAGCACCCTGCACATGGCCTGCGAGCAAGTCTCCGGCTCCGGCGTGGCGCTGTCGGGGCATGTGCGCATGGGCTGCACCGAGGGTTTCGGTAGCTTTTTCGTCACCCCGCAACTGAGCCACTTCGTCGACAACTACCCGGCGATTTCGGTCGACATCCTGCCCCTGCCCCACTTCATCAGCCTGTCCAAGCGCGAGGCCGATATCGTCATCGCCCTGGAACGCCCGGAACACGGGCCCTACGTGTGCTGCAAGCTGTGTGACTACAAGTTGCAGTTGTACGCAACCCAGGACTACCTCGACCAACACCCGCCCATCCGCCGCCCGGCTGACCTGGCCGACCACCCGTTTATCAGCTACGTGGATGACCTGGCGTTCAGCTCGGAGCTGCTGTACCTGGCCAATGTCGTGCCGGGCGCCAGCGCCAGCCTGCGCAGCACCAGCGTGATTGCGCAGTACGTAGCGGCGCAGCAGGGGCGTTCACTGGCGATCCTGCCGTGCTTCTTGGCCGCGCAGGACTCAAGGTTGCTGCCGGTGTTGGGTGAGGAGATCACTATTACGCGGCAGTTCTGGATGTATTGCCGGGAGGATTTGCGCAAATTGAAGCGGATTACTTTGTTGTGGGATTACATCAGGGAAGTAACGGAGCAAAACCAGGGGCTTTTGATGGGGGAAACGCGGGAGATGGTGTTTGCCGACTGAACCGCTATCGCGGTGGGTCAGTCAGTACATAGCTGGCTGAACCACCGCCTTCGCGGGCAAGCCCGCTCCCACAGGTGAAGGTATTTCACAGTTAGACCAAGCTGTCGGCTCAGTCGGCGATGACCACAATCGATACCCGGCGGTTTTCGGTACGGCCCGCAGAGGTGCTGTTGGAGGCCACCGGTTCGCTGCTACCCAGGCCGCGCAGTTGCACATTTTCTTCCTTCATACCCACGCTCAGCAGGACCTTGCCCACGCTTTTCGCCCGGCGCAGGGACAGTTGCTGGTTGTAGGACTCCTTGCCCGAAGCGTCGGTGTGGCCGTCTACGCGCACACGTTCAATGCCTACGCCGGTGAGGGCCTTGCCGATGCGTTCGACGATCTCGGTGCTGGCCTGGTTGAGTTTTTCGACGTCGCTGCCAAACAGCACTTTGCCCGACAGGCCAAACGCCCAGCCTTCGTCGGTCAGTTCGAAGCCTTGTTGTTTGAGCACCGCCACTTGCGCCGGTGTCAGGCCCTTGGGCGGAGCGGTCTGGCAGCCGCTCAGCGTCAGCAGCGCGATAAACAAGGTGATAAAGAGAACACGTGTGTTAGCAAACAAGGGATCAACTCCTGTGTTGAACGTTGGCAGCGGGGTGCTCCGACTCCGCCGTATGCTGGCCACCCTGGGAAAGGCGTTTGGCCTGGTACATCGCCGCATCGGCGGCATTGAGCAAGGCGCCGGGAGTGGCGCCATGATCGGGATAAACCGCGATACCGATACTCAGTGAGGTCAAAACTTCGGTGTTGCCCGGCAGCGGGATGGGCAGGTCCATGCTGGCGATGATTTTGTCAGCGATGCGCTGGGCATCTTCAAGCTTGTGCAGAGGTGAGAGCAGGATGGCGAACTCATCGCCGCCCAGGCGCGCCACCAGGTCGCTCTCGCGCAGTTGCGCCCGCACGCGCGCGGCGACGGCTACCAGTACGGCGTCACCGGCGGCATGCCCGAAGTTATCGTTGATATCTTTGAAGCGGTCGCTGTCGAGGAACAGCACCGCCACCCGTTCGTTGAGCTTGGCTGCACTGCGCAACGCGCGGATCAGCCGGCCCTCAAAGAAGGCACGATTGGGCAGCCCGGTGAGGCTGTCATGGCTGGCCTGGTGGGCGAGGGTTTCGTTTTCGCTTTGCAGGTGGGTTTGCCAGGCTTCGAGCTCGTCGAGCAGGGCATTGAAGTCATTGCCCAGGCTGTCGAGCTCGGCGATCTGCGCCGGCGGCACACGGCGGTCGAAGGCCCGCTCGCTGCGCGCGGCGTGGGCGACGTCGGCCAGGCTGTGCAAGGGGCCGGTGATACCACGCAGCATCCGGCGCGCCAGGTAAATCGCGACCCAGCCGCTTAACGCGGTGCAGATAATGATCCCCGCCAGGCCGCTGAGCAAAAAGCGCAACAGGCTACCGCCGTGCCCACTCAGCTCAACGGTGCCAATTTTCCTGTCTTGACGCATGATCGGTTGGCTGATGGGTTCCTCCAGCAGCGTGTGGGCCAGTTCCAGCTCCACCTTGGACAATAGCCCCGTTTCCGGACGCACCCAGTGAGCCAGGGTGTTGCCATTGAGGTCCAGCACCCGGGCTTCGGCCACTTCTTCAGTGGAGGCAATCAACGCCAGGGCTTCGGTGGCCGCCCCGCGGTCGTTGAACACCACCGCAGCTTCCACGGTGTAGTTGATCGAGCGGGCGATCAGGTGCAGGTTGTGGTCGGCATAGACCCGCAGGGCCAGCACGCCCAGCAGGGTCAGGGATACGCTGGCCATGGCGACCGCCACCAGCGCCACACTCAGGTGCCCGCGACCAAGGACCGAACGTAATGTAGGGCGGGTTTTGGCGTTACGCAGCCTCATGGTTCCGGCGCTCGCCGACGGGACAATTGCAAGACGCTGGGATGAATACGCACACCGCTGCGGGCCACGGAGTCGAGGTTGACCTCGAACGACACCTGATCATCACTCACCCGCAGGCAGAACAGGCTGCCCACGGTGCATTGGTCGCCGCCTTCACTGATGCTCAACACCGGGCGTCCGATCAACGCCGTGAACAAGTGGCTGCGCTCGTCAGTGGAGAGCTTGCCGATATACAGGGCGTCGCAGGCATTGACGATATTGGGGTTGTCCGCCAGCAGACGCTGGACCACCACCGGCCGGCCAGTGGCCTGGGTAGTGCCCTTGACCAGATCATCGGTGTATTGGGTCGGGCCAACGATGCACAAACGCAGTTGGGTGGGCTCAACCGGCCAACGGGCGTAGCTGAGAATCCCCAGTACCACCTGGGTGACGGCCTGCGCCCGCTGATCCGCCGCACTGGCGGCAGACGCCTGGGCAAAAGCCAGAGGCGTGACGAGACACAGAACGGCCGATAGCAGCAATCGTCTCCAGCTCCAACTACGCTCTGTGGGCGAGACAGCCACGTTCATGCAGCGATTCTCTATGATCTTCTCGGGATGATGCCGCAACGATAGCATATTGGCGGAAACCCCATCGAGGCGGGGCCTAAGTAGATTCAGCCATTTGTTGCGAAAAAACCGACATATCGGTCAGGTTTTTCCTACGACTCACGCACCCAGCTCCAACATCAGCCCGCTTAACCGTTTCACCTTGCGCCGCACCGCTTCCTCGAAAACCCCACTACGGGTTTCGATCAAACTGAAGCGATCCTTCGCGCGAGTGATGCCAGTGTAGATCAGCTCCTTGGTCAGTACCGGGTTCAGCGCATCCGGCAGGATCAGGGCCGTGTGGGCGAACTCCGAGCCCTGGGACTTGTGTACGGTCATGGCGTAGACGGTTTCTACATCGTTGAGCCGGCTGGGCAAGACGAAGCGCACCCCGCCCTGGCCATCGTTGCGCGGGAAGGCAACGCGCAGCACCTGCGGCCCGCCGTCACTTTCGGGCAGTTTCAAGGCGATACCGATGTCACCGTTCATCAAGCCCAGGCCGTAGTCATTGCGGGTCATCAGCACCGGGCGGCCTTCGTACCATTGCTGGTCGCTATCGATCAGCCGGGCCTTGAGCAGCGCGTCGGTGATACGTTGGTTGAGGCCTTCCACGCCCCAGGGGCCCTTGCGCACCGCGCACAGCAACTGGAAGGCATCAAAGGCTTGCAACAACTGGCGCGCCCAGTCGGTCCAGCGCGGATCGTCCCGTGGTGTCTCGGCTGCCGGACGCGAGGTGCGCAGCAGGTTGAGGTAGTAGCGATAGCCCTGGGCATGGCCGCCCTGCCCGTCCAGCACCAGGCGCTCGAGGGCGCGGTCATGCTCGCCCTTGAGGCGCAGGCAAAACAGGTCGTGGCTGCCGGCGTCCAGCAGTTGGCGAGCCTGTTCGGGGTTTTGCTGGTTGACCCAACGCGCCAGTTGGCCGATGCCACTGCCTTCGCCGAAGCGCCGGGAATAACGCAGCATCACCACCTGTTGCGCCAGGGGATGGCTGGCGTCGAGGTCTTCCTCCAGGCCGCTGCCAGCCAAGGTCTCACCGCTGACACTTTCCAGCCATTGGCGGGTGCCGGGGCTGTACCAGCCCGCCTCGGCATCGCGGCACAAATCGCCGAGCACCGCGCCGGCTTCCACCGAGGCCAATTGGTCCTTGTCCCCCAGCAGCACCAGGCGCGCATGGGGTGGCAAGGCATCCAGCAGGTTGGCCATCATTTCCAGGTCGATCATCGAGGCTTCATCAACCACCAGCACATCCAGCGGCAACAAGTTGCCCGCGTGATGACGAAAATGCCGGGTGCCGGGACGGCTGCCCAACAGGCGGTGCACGGTGGTGACCTCGGTGGGGATTTTTTCGCGCACGGTTTCGGCCACGTGCAGCGAGCGCACTTGTTGGCTGATGGACTCGGTCAACCGCGCCGCCGCCTTGCCGGTGGGCGCCGCCAGACGGATGCGCAAAGCGCTGCCCTGCTCCACCGCTGGCGCTTGCAGCAATGCCAGCAGGCGCACCACTGTGGTGGTCTTGCCGGTGCCGGGGCCACCGGTGACGATGCTGAACGCCCCACGCGTGGCCAGGGCACAGGCGAGCTTCTGCCAATCGACCACGCCGTTGGGGGGTGGCTGGTCGAACAGGCCGCTCAAGCGCTGGGGCAGATCCGGCGAGACCGCTTCCTGCACGGCAAGACGCTGACGCAAGGCGCTGTCGATGCGTCGCTCATAGGTCCAGTAGCGCCGCAGATACAGGCGCTTGCCCGACAATACCAAAGGCCGGCTTTGCGCCGCTGCGCTGCCATCCACGGCCAACGCCACCAGCGGGCTCGCGGCCAGGGCATGGCACCAGTGCGCGCCGTCCAGGCCATCGAGCAGTTGCGAAGGCAGCAGCATCACACCACCTGAAAGATCACCTTCCGGGGGCAGCGACAGGGCGAAATCCGGGGCATTCAGCGTCTCGAACAGATCCAGGCACACATGCCCGTGGCCCAGTTGGTGACTGGTCAGGGCAGCGGCCAGCAGCACCAGGGGATCGGCCTGAGGGTCGAGTTCGTGGAGAAAGCCGACGAACGCCTTGTCCAGCGAGCGCAGCCAGCCGCGCTCGACCCAGCGCTCCAGCAGGTGCATCAGGTCGTCAGCGCGGTCCAGCGGTGCCAGTGCCTCCAGCGGCATAGTCGAAAGGCTCATAGCAGGACTCCTTGTTCCCAGGCGGGTTCGACCTTGGGCGGTTGCGGCTTGCCTTGGAACAACAGGTCCAGGCGTTCGATCAGTTCACGTGGCGGCCGGGTGAAATACGCGCCCTGGCTCACGGCTTGGCTACCGCGCAGGAACAGGTAGAGCGCGCCCCCCACGTGCCGGTCGTAATCGTAATCGGGCAGGCGCGCCTTGAGTTGGCGATGCAGGGCCAGCAGGTAGAGGACGTATTGCAGGTCATAACGATGGTCGAGAATCGACTGCTCCATGGCCTGTTGGGTGTAGGCCGCGTCGTCGGCGCCGAGCCAGTTGGATTTGTAGTCGGCCACGTAATAGCGGCCGTCATGTTCGAAGGTCAGGTCGATAAAGCCTTTGAACATGCCGTTGAGCAATACCGGCTCGGCAGCCACCCGTGACACGCCGTCGTGGGTGTATTGGCAAACCAGTTGATCGAGGGCGAGCACGTCGACTTTGTGGCTGGCGAACCAGAACTCCATTTCGATCTGATAGTGCTGCAAATCACCCAGGGTCACCGATGCCTGCCCCTGGCCCAGGCTCAGTGGCGCTTGCAACAGGTGCCCGAGCCAACCGCTGAGGGTGCCGATCCAGCCTTCCCAGCCGCGCCGGTTGCAGCGCCGTGCGACAGCATCTTCGATGGCTTCGGGCGTTACGTTGAAACCTTCGTTGCCGGCCCATTCCAGCAGGCCATGGAGAAAGGTCCCGGGGTTGGGCCCTCGTGGGAAACGATGAATGTCGCCGCCAGACGCGGCGACTTCGCGCGGTGCGTCCGGGTCCAGGCGTTCGTCGTCGAACAACTTCTGCGCTTGTGGGCTTTCTGGGGCCTCCAGGCTGGCGGCGCTCATGCTTTCGCCGATGCGCAGGGCGCTATAGGAAGCGATCCACCAGTTTTCCGCCGCCTTGCGCTTGGGCAGCAGCGGCGCGAGCAAGGTCGCGTCATTGCGCGGTGGCTGGTAGGTGCTGGCCTCGGCCTCAGGCATTTGCCCGTAGGCAATCGCCGCGCAGCCGTCCTGCAAATCCATGAGCCAGCGGGCTAAGGCTGCGGACTCACCCAGGGTTGCGCCACTGCCCAACAGATAACCCAGTGCCGACAGGTGCAACACCGAGCTGTTGGTATTACCCCGCTTGAGGTCGGCCACACCGAGCCAACAGGCATGTTTGGCCCGCGTCAGCGCCACGTAGAACAGGCGCAGGTCTTCGGCCAGGCGTTCGTCATCGGCCTGGGCGATCAGTTCGGCGGTGGGTTTGAGGCTGACCTGGGACTTGCCGTTGGCATCGTGGTAATGCAGCGGCAGGCGGCTGCCGTCGACGGGCTTGGCCGAGCAGATAAACGGCAGGAACACCAGATCGTATTCCAGGCCCTTGGATTTGTGGATGGTCACCACTTTGACCAGTTGCTCATCACTTTCCAGGCGCAGGATCTGCTCTTCGCCGGCCTGGCCCGAGAGCGCCAGATGCTCCGCCAGATGGCGGATTAGTGCCTGTTCGCCATCTAGCTCAGCGGCGGCTTGTTGCAGCAATTCGCACAGGTGCAGCAGGTTGGTCAGCACTCTTTCGCCATCGCTGCGGGCGATCAGGGTCTGCGGCAACTTGAAGTCATGTAGCAGGCGTCGCAGCATCGGCAACACGCCCTGGGTCCGCCAGATCACGCGGTAATCGCGAAACTGCATGACCCGCTGTTCCCAGGCCAGTTCGTCCTGGTTCAGTTGCTCCAGTTGCGTCAGCGACAGGTTGAGGGTGACGCAAGCCAGGGCCGCACGCAGCGGGCGCTCCACGTCTGGCTCGGCACTGGCCTTGAGCCAGGCGAGCACATCGTGGGCTTCCTGGGAGGCAAACACCGAATCCTTATCGGACAGGTACACGCTGCGCACACCGCGCGCGGCCAGCTCACCGCGCACGGCCTGGGCTTCCTTGCCGTCACGCACAAGGATGGCGATGTTCGACGGTTGCACGGGGGAGAAGTCGCCATCCTTGACGAACCCTGCACTGCCTTGCTGGCCGCCATTGAGCAACGCGACGATCTGACTGGCACAAGCACCGGCCAATTGTTGGCGATAAAGCACGTTGGAGATCGGCTGGTCGGTGGGCAGGTGCCAGATATTCAGGGCTGGCACTGTGTGCCCATCGACCTGCAAGTGCTCCTTGCGGCCTTGGGACGATACCGGCTGGAATGGCACCGGGTTCTCGCCGTCCGGCTCGCGAAACAGAAACGCCCCACGCCCGGTTTCCGCACGTTCAAACACATGGTTGACTGCCTCGACCATGGCATGGCTGGAGCGAAAGTTGGTGCCCAGGGTGTGCAAGCGCCCGGCGGTGGCCTGGCGGGCACGCAGGTAGGTGTAGATATCGGCGCCGCGAAAGGCGTAGATCGCTTGCTTGGGGTCGCCGATCAGGAACAGGCCGCTGAGCGGGTTGTTGTCTTCAATACGGTAGATGCTCTCGAAGATCCGGTACTGCACCGGGTCGGTGTCCTGGAATTCGTCGATCAGGGCCACCGGGAATTGCTCGCGAATCACACTGGCCAGGCGCTCGCCCCCCTCGGCTTGCAGGGCTGCGTCCAAGCGAATGAGCATGTCGTCGAAGCCCATCTCGGCACGCCGGCGCTTCTCATCTTCAAAACGTTTACCGACCCAAGCGGCCGCGTGTTGCAACACCGCAGCGTCAGGCGTGGGCAAGGCGTCCAGGCTGGCTTTGAGGCCCACCATGGCATCCAGGCCCGGGTGATGGGGCGCGTCGCCCTTCCAGGCTTCGGCCATACCGTCTGGGGTCAGGCGGCTGAAGCCGGTGCCGATATCCAGTTGTTCCAGGGTTTCGTCAGCGGCCCAGGCGCTGATTTTCTCGAACCAGGGTTCGAAATAGCGGGCTTGCATCTTACGGCCATCGACAGCCTTGGCCGCGACGGCTTGCAGGCAGATCTCGCGCAACTCGGCGGCCCATTGTTGCCAAGGGGCCTTGAGCGCTACCAGAGCCTCGCGGCGTTCGTGCAGGCAAGCCTCGATCAGTTCGGCGGGCTCCCGTGGTTCGTCACTGGGGCGCTCGCTGCCGAACAATGCGCGCACGCGGGGCAACAGCGCTGCAGGGCCGCCCCAGTTGCTGCGCACCCAGTTCAGGGCATCGCCGTGCATCGGGTAGCAGAACAGCCGCCAGTAGTCGCGCAGCACTTCGCCGAGCAGGTCACTGTGGTCGGTTTCCAGGGTCTGGGTAAACAGGCTGCCACTGTCGAAGGCGTGTTCGCGCAGCATGCGCTGGCACCAACTGTGGATGGTCGAGACGGCGGCCTCGTCCATCCATTGCGCGGCAATATCGAGGCGATTGGCGCAACCTGGCCATTGCTCGACGCTGTATTCGTCGCGCAACTGGGCGATCAAGGCGTCGGGCTGCTCGATTTCATCACGAAAGTAGCGCGCCGCTTGGGCCAGGCGGGTACGGATACGCTCGCGCAATTCTTTGGTGGCGGCATCGGTGAAGGTCACCACAAGGATCTGCGGCGGCAGCAATTCGCGGCCAAAGCCTGCCTCGTCGCCGCCGTGGCCGAGTACCAGGCGCAGGTACAACGCGGAGATGGTGAAGGTCTTGCCGGTGCCGGCACTGGCCTCGATCAGTTGGCTGCCGCGCAGGGGAAAGGCCAGGGCCAGGGGTTTGACGGCGCTCATGGGCGGGGCTCCTCGCTGGTCAGTGATCGCCAGGGGGCGGTTATCAACGGGCGATAGAGGGTTTCGCACCAGCCTTCGAAATCCTCGCTGGCGACCAGCGCGGCGTAATCGGGAAACTGTCGGGTAAGGGCCGGGCTTTCGCGGCGCTCGCCGTCACTGTTGATGCCATCACCTTCGTAGGCTTTAAGGGCCGCAGCCTGGGCTTTGTCCGGATCGGTCTGGCCCAGCCAGGCAAACGCAGTCTTGACCGCGACCGGCAGTGGTTCGCTCATGCCGGCCTGCCAAGCCAGGAGCAGGTTGCCGAGGATATCCTGGGCAAGGTTTTGCTCAAGAGGCGCCAGCAAAAGAGTGTCATCGCTGGCCACCAGGCCCGTGCTCAACGGAAGGCCACAGGCGCAGGCCACCAGGTGATTGACCCATGGGCGGATCAGGCGATGCCACTTGCGGGTCTTGATCGAGCCGATGCTGTTGGGAATGGTGGTCACGCTGAGCAAGCCGCCATCACTGCGCCGATGCAAGCCGCTGACCCAGCCGTCGAGTTCAATCCCGCGGTGCGCGAAGCTGACGGGTTCTGCGGCGTTGTGCGGCGTGGGCCAGAGCGCCAGGAGTTGCTGGTAGCGCTGCAACAGGTCAGGCAAAGGCTCGATCAGCTCATTGCGCAGGCATTCACCAAAACCAACCATGGGCAGCAGGCCACTGCCCTGCAGGCGCTGGGCCTGGGCATCCAGGGCTTGCTCCAGATGATCGGGGTCGCTCAGTGCAGCGGCGAGCAGGCTATCGCTCAAGGTGTAGCGCTGCAGGGCGTCGAGGACAAAGGGCTCTTCATCGGCGAGGGGCACCTCAGCGGCTTCGAAAAATACCTTGAGGCGCTGGCTGAAGAAATGCCTGACGGGGTTACGCAGGAAGTCCTGCAGTTGGCCCAGACTCAGGGGTTCTTCCTGGACGTAGGCTGACAGGCAGGTTGTTTCGAGGGGCAAGTCTTGGGCTTCGTGCAACAACTGCCATTCGCGGGCGTAGCTGAACAGAGGATCACCTTCGTGGAAATAGCGCGCGCTGAAGGGTTGCAAAGGGTGCTCCTGGGTCATTGCCTCCAGCAGCGGTCGCTCTTGGGCATGTTGCCAGCCGCTGGCGAGGTGATCGCGCAGTTGGCCGATCAGCACGGACGCCGGGCGCTCGCTATTGTCGCGGATGCTGCGGCCGACCCAGCTTATGTAGAGTTGGTCGCGTGCCGAGAGCAGGGCTTCAAGCAGCAAGTAGCGGTCATCTTCACGGCGAGAGCGGTCGCCGGGGCGGTAGTCGCTGCCCATCAGGTCAAAATCCAGCGGCGGTTGTGCGCGCGGATAGTCACCGTCGTTCATGCCCAGCAGGCACACCAGTTTGAACGGAATGGCGCGCATCGGCATAAGGGTGCAGAAATTCACCGCGCCGGCGAGAAAGCGCTGGGACAGGCGGCCCTGGTCGAGGCCGGCAAGCCAAGCCTCACGAACTACGGTCAGCGGTAAATCGTCGTACAGGCCGACGGACTCGCAGGTTTCCAACCAGTCTTCCCGCAGTTGCTCAAGCTGGCCCAGCAGATAGTCATCATGTTCGTTGCTGGCCAGAAAGAAGCGTTGCATCAGGTCTTGCAGGCGTGCCCCCCAGACTTGTGGTGTTGCGGGCTGTGACAGGGCTTGGTGTGCATCGTGCAATGCGTCAAGCAAGGCGACCAACGGACCGATCAGCGCAGCATCGAGGCCGCCGATTTCATCGTAGGGCTCAATGCCGGCGCAGGCGGCACCACTGCCCACGGCGTAACCCAGCAGCATGCGGCGCAGGCCGAATCGCCAGCTGTTTTGCTCCAGCTCACTGGGCAGGCCGAGACCGGCACGCTGCTCGGCGTTCAGGCCCCAGCGGATGCCGGCCCCTTCTATCCAGCGGTGCAGAGTGGGCAGGTCGCGCTCCAGGATGGCGAAGCGTTCACGCAGGGCGGGAACGTCCAGCAAGTCGAGGATTTCGCTGACCGGAAAACGGCTGTCGGGAAGTTTCAGCAGATGTTCGACGGCGATCAACAGTGGATCGCGCCCCCGTTGGCCCTGGTCAGTGAGGGTGAAGGGGATGAAGCGTGGGTCTTTTTTGTCCAACTGGCCGAATACCGCACGGATATGCGGTGCGTAGCTGTCCACATCCGGGACCATGACGATAACGTCGCGAGGCCGCAACGCGGGGTTTTCGCTGAAGCGCTGCAGCAGTTGGTCGTGGAGGATTTCCACTTCCCGCTGGGCGCTGTGGGCAATGTGGAAGCGGATCGAGGTGTCGTGCTGCAGATCGACGGCGGGCCAGCGCTCTCGCGTTTCGGGAAGGGGGCGCAGTTCGAGGATGTCATCCTGCAGTTGGTTGAGGATTGTGGTCGGCTCGCTGTCGCTGAACAGGTCGATGCGCCCGTCACGGAAGGCTGATCGGTAACTGTTGGGATCGTCGTAGCTGTCCAGCAGGTTGATGTAGTCGCGCCCTTGCTTGCCCCAAGCGGCGAGCAACGGGTGGGCGTGCTGGTGCAGGGTTTGTGGGTCGATGGTGAACGGCATGCCGGCCTTGCGCGCCTGACGTTTGTACTCGTTTCGCAGTAGGTCTTTGTCGGCAACGATGTCAGACCAATGGTGACGGCAAGGGTTATGCACGCATAGCAGGACTTGGCTAAAACGGGCCAGACCGGCCAGCGCTTCAAGGGCTTGGGCGGGCAAGGATGAGATGCCAAACACGATGACCCGAGACGGCAGGCCTTGGGGGGCAGTGTCCAGCTTGTTGATGCGCTCGATAAAGCGCTGGTGAACTCCGGCACGGCTCTGCGCCATCCCCTCCTCGCCGACGTCCAGCAGCAATGCACGCCATAATTCGGCCTGCCAGCAGTTGGCCGGGCTCAAGGGTTTGGCCTCGCCTCGGCCATTGCGCAGTTGATGTCGACCCGCGGCCCAGTCTTCCAGCCAGTCCGCACGATAGACCTGATATTGGTCGAACAAGTCGGCCAGGCGCTCCGCCAGTTGGTAGCGTTTACGCAGGTCGGTGTCATGGGTGAGGAAGCGTTGCAGGGGCTCGAAGTGTGGCTGGTCGATCAGCTCAGGCAGCAGGCGCATGAGGCGCCAGGTTAGCGGGGCTTTATCCAGAAGGGACTTGACCGGGATTTCGTCGCGTCCCAGGACCATGCGATAAAGCTGCCACATGAAACTGCCGGGCAGTTGCACGTCGATCGCAGCGGCGATGCCGCAGCCGCCCGTGTCGTCATCCTCTGGATCTTCAGCAAGCGCCAGTTTGAGCCATTGTGCGATGCCGTTGCTTTGCACCAGAGCGATTTCGTTTTCCAGGGGAGCCAATGGATAGCGACGCATCCAACTGACGACCAGGCTGCGCAGTTCATCCAGGCGATTGCCGTGGACGACCATGAATCCAGCACTGAGGGACGTTGCATCCGGCATAACGGCTTCCTTGGGAAAAGCAAAATCGAGGGAGCGACTTTAGCATTGAAGGGCATTCTGGGCGGTGTTGGACTAATCGCAAAATCCCATCAGCGCTTTTCGACCGCCCAAAACAAAACCCCAACTGCTTTCGCAATTGGGGTTTCGGAATTTAATCTTGACGATGACCTACTCTCACATGGGGAAACCCCACACTACCATCGGCGATGCATCGTTTCACTA